>NZ_MJIR01000030.1:0-76749 GCF_001878835.1 Microbacterium sp. AR7-10
GCCTGCGCAGGGCCGCGTCGGCGCAGCTCACCGCGGTATCGAACGCCGCTGTGCGGGCGACGTCGAATGCCGTGCGGATCAGCGACGTGACGCGGAAGCCTTCTACCTCGGCGATGTCCTCGTCATCGAGGCGCATGTCGCGCCGCACGACTCCGGCGATCACCCGACTGTGCCTCGTCCCGTCGATGACGATCTGCACTGGTTGATCACGCATCCGGTACATCGGCAGCCCCCAAAGCACCGCTGCCGAGGCGTGGCTGAACAGCGGTCCTCTTCCGGTGCTCGCTGCCTTCACCGCCAGCACCTTCAGGAGGTGCTGTCCTTCCCACCAGAGCGAGGTCCAATCCTTCGTCCGCACGTAGGATCCGCGGTGAACCCTGCGCAGGCTCCGCGCGTCAACGGCATCGCGCAGCTGCCGCACGGTGACTCCAGCCTGCAGCAGGCGCTCGCGGGTGAGCAGCATCCGATCTGCCTCAGCGATGTCGATTCGTCGACGCATCGCTCCATGATGCGCACCCCCGAGTGCCGCATGGACTTATTCCACACCGCAATGCGCCAGAGGCGCCCTGTGCAGAAAGAACCTCTTCGCCGACACCCCCTGTTCATGCCGACACCCCCACCTGCGCACGTCACCACGTAGGGGTGTCGGCGCGAAGTGGGGGTCTCGGCGAAGAAAAGGAAGAGAGAGGACGTCAGTCGACCCGCACCAGCCAGCCGTGCTTGTCCTCACGGCGGCCGTACTGGATGTCGGTCAGCTCCTCGCGCAGCGACAGCGCCAGCTCGCCGAGGGGCTGCTGGTCTTCGAAGTCGTCCGACACGAGAGCGCCGATGGGTGTGACCACGGCGGCCGTGCCGCACGCGAACACCTCGACGATGTCGCCGGATGCCACCCCCTGACGCCACTCGTCGAGCGACACCGCCCGACGTTCGACCGTGAGTCCGCGGTCCTCGGCGAGCTGCAGCAGCGAGTCGCGCGTGATGCCCTCGAGGATGCTGTCGGACTGCGGCGTGACGACCCGGCCGTCCTTGTAGACGAACACGACGTTCATGCCGCCGAGTTCTTCGACGTTGCCGTCCTGGTCGAGGAAGACCACCTGGTCGCAGCCCTGAGCCGAGGCCTCGGCCTGCGGCAGCAAGCTGGAGGCGTAGTTGCCGCCGGTCTTGGCCGCACCCGTGCCGCCCTTGCCCGCACGTGCGTAGGTCTTCGACAGCCAGATGCGCACCGGCTTCACGCCGCCGGTGAAGTAGGCCCCGGCGGGCGACGCGATCAGGTAATAGGCGACCTTCTTCGCGGGGCGCACGCCGAGGAACGCCTCCTTGGCGAACATGAACGGGCGCAGGTACAGGCTCTGGTCGGCTCCGGACGGCACCCAGGCGCCGTCGACGGCGATGAGCTCGCGGATCGACTGGATGAAGTACTCCGTCGGCAGCTCCGGTAGAGCCAGGCGGCGCGCGCTGCGGCGCAGGCGTTCGGCGTTGCGGTCGGGACGGAACGTGTAAACAGCGCCATCCGCGTGCCGGTACGCCTTGATGCCCTCGAAGATCTCCTGCCCGTAGTGCAGCACGGCGGCGGCCGGGTCGAGCGAGATCGGACCATACGGCTGGACGCGCGGGCGATGCCAGCCACCCTTCTCAGACCAGCAGATGTCGACCATGTGGTCGGTGAAGTTCGTGCCGAAGCCCGGATTCTGCAGGATCTCGTCGCGCTGAGCGGGGCTCTTGGCGGCGAGGTTCTTCGTCACGGCGAACGTGAGCTCAGCGGTGCCGGAGCTGGGCGTGGTGGCGGTGTCGGTCATGTCTGTCCTCTGTCGGATGCGGCGGCGATGCGCGCGTGCTCTCAGATTACGCCTGCAGACGAGCGATGATCGCGTCGCCCGTCTCGACGGTGGTGCGAGCGCCGTCACGGCTCGCGATGTCGGCTTCGACCGCCCGCTGGACACGCGCGGCCTCGTCGTGCAGGCCGAGGTGGTCGAGCAGCAGGGCGACCGACAGGATCGCTGCGGTCGGATCGGCCTTCTGCTGTCCGGCGATGTCGGGTGCCGAGCCGTGCACGGGCTCGAACATCGAGGGGAACGCGCCGTCGGGGTTGATGTTGCCGGAGGCTGCGAGGCCGATGCCGCCGGTGACGGCACCGGCGAGGTCGGTGAGGATGTCGCCGAAGAGGTTGTCGGTGACGATCACATCGAAGCGCGCCGGGTCGGTCACGAGGAAGATGGTGGCGGCGTCGACGTGCAGGTAGTCGACGGAGACGTCGGGGTGCTCGGATGCCACCTGATCGACGATCCGCTTCCAGATCGCGCCGGCGTGCACGAGCACGTTGGTCTTGTGCACCAGGGTGAGCTTCTGGCGTCGCCGCTCGGCGAGATCGAACGCGTAGCGGACGACGCGCTCCACCCCGAACGCGGTGTTGACGCTCGTCTCGTTGGCGACCTCGTGCGGCGTGCCCTTGCGGATCGCGCCGCCGTTGCCGACGTAGGGCCCCTCGGTGCCCTCGCGCACGACGACGAAGTCGATCTCACCCGGGTCGGCCAGCGGACCGGATGCGCCAGGGAACAGCTTCGAGGGGCGCAGGTTCACGTAGTGGTCGAGCTCGAAGCGCAGCTTCAGCAGCAGGCCGCGCTCGATGTTGGCATCCTTCAGCCGCTCATCGCCGGGCGTGCCGCCGACGGCACCGAGCAGGATCGCGTCGTGCGCGCGGATCGCGTCGAGATCCTCGTCGGTGAGCGTGTCGCCGGTGGCGAGGTAGCGGTCGGCGCCGAGCGAGAACGGCGTCTTCTCGAAGGTCACCTCGCTGTCGGCGGTGACCGCGTCGAGCACCCGCTCAGCCTCGGCGATGACCTCTCGTCCGATGCCGTCACCGGGGATGACGGCCAGCTTCACGACGCGCGACATGAATCTCCTTGGGACGCTGCTCGTCTGCGGCACGGGTCGCCGCGGACACTGTCTCCAGCGTAGCGGCGCCCACGCGCCCCTCACGCCGGATGTCAGCGCGGCGGCCGCAGCGTGGTGGCGGCGACGGCGACGGCGGATGCCACGAGCAGAGCGCCGATGAGGGAGGTCGTCACGATGCCGGAGTCGAAGGCGTGCGCTGCGGCCCGCCACAGGGCATCCGCCTGCGCCGCCGGCAGGTTCTCCGCCGCCGCATAGGCTCCTGCGAGCGTCTCCCGGGCCTGCGCGGCCGCTTCGTCGGGTACGCCGTTCGGGATCGTCAGCGCACCGCGGTAGAACGCCGTGATGATCCCACCCAGCACGGCCGTGCCGAGCACGGCGCCGAGCTCGTAGGCGGTCTCGGAGACCGCGCTGGCGGCCCCCGCCTTCTCCGCCGGAGCATGCGCGAGGATCAGCTCGTTGGAGATGGTCTCCGCGGCGCCGATCCCGATGCCCAGCACGACGAAGGCGGCGATCAGCCAGGCGACGCTGTTCGACTGCGCGGTGAACGCGACGATCAGATATCCGCCGACCGACAGCACCAGACCCGCGGGCACGACGATGTGCGGGGGCACACGGCGAGAGATCGGCACCACGCTGAGCCCGGCGACGATCATGGCTGCCATGCCTGGCACCAGCGCGAGCCCGGCGGTCATCGGCGAGAGCCCGAGCACGAGCTGCAGCTGCTGCGGCACGAAGTAGAGGAACCCGACCAGGGCGATCACGCTGAGCAGGTTCACGAGGATCGCACCACTGAAGCCGCCGCGTCGGAACAGGCTCATGTCGAGCATGGGCATATCGGCGCGCAGCTGACGGCGCACGAACAGCCACCCCATCGCGAGGCCGACGAGCACGAGAGCCGCGGCGCCGAGTGTAGGTCCGTCGACGGCGAAGGATTTGATGGCGTAGACGACGGGGAGCATGGCTGCCATCGACAGCAGGATGCCGATGGGGTCGATCCGCCCCGGGTTGGGATCACGGCTCTCCGGCAGCAGCCAGTACCCGCCGATGAGCAGCGGGACGAGCATGGGCACCGCGATGAGGAACACCGAGCCCCACGCGAAGTGCTCGAGCAGGAATCCCCCGACGACGGGTCCCAGCGCCGATCCGGCCGAGAACCCGGATGCCCAGATCGCGATCGCGAGGCGTCGCTGATCGCGGTTGGGGAAGATCGAGCGCAGCAGCGACAGGGTTGACGGCATGAGCATCGCGCCGAAGAACCCGAGCGCGGCGCGCGCGGCGATGAGCAGCCCTGCGGTCGGCGCGAAGGCTGCCAGCACGGAGACGACGGCGAAACCGGTGGCGCCGATGAACAGCATCCGCCGCCGTCCGAACCGGTCTCCCATCACCCCCATGGTCACGAGCAGGCCGGCGAGCACGAGCGAGTAGACGTCGATCACCCAGAGCTGCTCGGCGCCGGAGGGACGCAGCGCGAGCGATATCTCGGGCAGTGCGAAGCTGAGCACGGTGTTGTCGACCGACACCAGCAGCACGGGCAGCATGAGGACGGCCAGCGCGGCCCACCCTCTCGCGCCGACGCGCGCGCCATCCTCGTGGGTCAGCCGGACCGGGGCCGTGACGGACATTCGTGCACCTCTTCTGCGTCTGGATCGGCGAGCTTTGTAAACCGTCCGGATGGTACAGTAACACATGCCCCCGATCGTCTGGAGAACGTGATGTCCCGTCCCCCGCTCGCTCGCGAACGCGTGCTCGACGCGTACCAGAGCATCCTCATCGCCGACGGAGAGCGTGCCGCCACTCTGGAGGCCGTCGCGCGGGAGGCCGGGGTGTCGAAGGGCGGGCTGCTCTATCACTTCGGGTCGAAGGACGATCTCACCGCCGGCCTCGTCGCCCGTCTTGCAGCACTCACCGACGACGATCTCGAGCGGATGTCGGATGCCGAGGACGGCGCCATCGCGTACTACGTGCGCACCTCGGTCATGGAGGACGACGCGCTCGATCGCGCCCTGATCGCGACCACCCGGCTCGCGCAGGGCGGCTCCGCCCTGGCATCCGCTGCCCTGCGCGACGTGCGGATGCGGTGGGCCGACGGCATCCGCCCGCATGTGCGCGACGAGACCGCACTCGACATGGTCATGCTGCTGAGTGACGGTCTCTACTTCAACAACTCACTGGCCGAGCCGAGCGACGACCAGACCGCGGTGAGCGAGTTCGTACCGACCGGCGCCGCTCTCGATCGGCTGATCGCCCTGTTGGTGGAAGCGACGACGCGGGCCCCGGAATGAAACGGAGCCCGCGTCGGCATATCCGCGGGATCAGACGTCGGCGATCTCGATCTGACGGAACAGGTCGGCATCGATCGCCGCGCTGACGTCCTCGAGCAGCTCCTCCGAGACCGGCGAGTCGAGCGTCAGAACGCTGAGCGCCTGGGCGCCCGCGGCCTCGCGCGCGATCTGCATGCCGGCGATGTTGATGCCGGCGTCGCCGAACTTCTGGCCGTAGACCGCGACGATGCCAGGACGGTCGGTGTAGAGCATCACGACGTGGTGCTTCTCGATCGGCAGCTCGATCGCGTGCTCGTTGATCGACACGAGCTTCTCGATCTGCTTCGGGCCGGTGAGGGTACCCGACACGGCCAGCTGCGAACCGTCGGAGAGGGCGCCGCGCAGCGTGATGACGTTGCGGTACTCCTCGCTGATCTCGTCCTGCAGCAGGCGCACGGTGACGCCGCGCTGCTCGGCGAGCAGCGGTGCATTCACGTACGACACCGTCTCGCTGACGATGTTGGTGAAGACGCCCTTGAGTGCGGCGAGGCGCAGCACGCTGACGTCGTAGTTGTTGAGCTCGCCGTGCACCTCGACGTCGAGGCTGGTGAGCGGGGCCTGGGCGAGCGCGGAGAAGATCTGACCGAGCTTCTCGACGAGCGGGATGCCGGGACGCACGTACGGGTCGATGACGCCGCCGGCGACGTTGACCGCGTCGGGCACGAGGTCGCCGCCGAGCGCGAGCCGCACCGAGCGGGCGACGGACACGCCGGCCTTCTCCTGCGCCTCATCGGTGCTCGCGCCGAGGTGCGGGGTGACGACGACGTTGGGCAGGCCGAGCAGCGCGCGGGCGGTGCTGTCCTCGGCGGGGGGCTCGGAGGTGAACACGTCGAGCCCGGCGCCGGCGATCTCGCCGGCGACGAGAGCCTCGTGCAGGTCCGCCTCGTCGATCAGCCCGCCGCGCGCCACGTTGACCACGAAAGCCGTCGGCTTCATCGCGGCGAACTGCTCGGCCGCGATCATGCCGGTCGTCTCGGGGGTCTTGGGCATGTGGATGGTGATGAAGTCCGACTCGGCGACGAGCTCATCGAGCGTGACGAGCTGCACGCCGAGCTGCTGCGCGCGGGCACTGGTGACGTACGGGTCGTAGGCGATGACGCGCATGTCGAACGCGTTCAGGCGCGCGGCGACGAGCGCGCCGATCCGGCCGAGACCGATGATGCCGACCGTCTTCTCGAACAGCTCGGCTCCGGTGAACGAGCTGCGCTTCCACGCACCGCTCGAGAGCGAGGCGTGCGCGGCGGGGATGCGACGGGCGAGGCTCAGGATGTGTCCGACGGTGAGCTCCGCCGCCGAGACGATGTTCGAGGTCGGGGCGTTGACGACCATGACGCCCGCCGCGGTGGCGGCCTTGATGTCGACGTTGTCGAGCCCGACGCCGGCTCGGGCGACGACCTTCAGCTTGGGCGCGTGCGACAGCGCCTCGGCGTCGATGCGGGTGGCAGAGCGCACCAGCACGGCATCCGCGTCGGCGAGAGCCGCGAACAGCGCCTCACGATCGGTTCCATCGACCTCGCGCACGTCGAAGTCAGGTCCCAGCGCCTCGATCGTCGCGGGCGAGAGCACCTCTGCGAGCAGGACGACGGGCTTGGTGGCGGTGTTGTTCGGCACAGGTATCCTTCGGGGCAGGACGAGCGATGGTCAGCCGATGCGCCGCACGCCGTCGGGACGCAATCGCGACACACTTTACCTCAGCGCCGACACCGCACCCCACCGTGTGACGGTCCGAGTCGACAGGCCGATCAGCCGAGCAGCGACGCCCCGTTGCGCAGTGCGAAGCTCAGCGTGTCGAGCCAGAACACCGCGCTCACTCCGAGGCCGGCGAGCAGCGTGACGATGAACACCCCGAGGGTGCGTCGGCGAGCGAGCAGCAGCGCGACCGCGAACACGATCATCGGCACGATCACCGGCAGCGAGAGCACGGTCCAGCCGTACCCGCTGATGCCCGCCTGAGCCATCTCGATCAGGTAGAAGGTGGCGTTCCAGATGATGAACGCGTGGGCCAGCCCGAGGATGCCGGTGGCGAACCCGCGTACCGCGCTGCCGAGACGGGAGTCGGTGCGCGAAGCGGTCGGAGTGTCCTCATTCACAGCGCTCCCCCTCCCCCGGCGACGACGAAGGGCCACGGCACGAGAAGAGCCGCACCGACCACCAGCGCGCTGATTCGCACCCAGTCCCTGCCCCCACGGGTCAGCATCAGAGTGGCCGTGAACCACAGCGCGGGAGCCAGCACGGCGATCCACATGCTGGCGAGATAGAGGGGGGCGGGCAGCATGAACATGGCCTTAGCCTGCATCCCCACTCCCCCGATCGCCCAGCCGATCGTGTACAGCAGGTAGACACCCCCGAAGATGCCGAGCAGCACGAGCGTCGCGGTGCCTATCCCCTGCGGCTCGTCATCGACCTCTGCGGCTCGCGCATCTGCCGGTTCACGATCCGCCGGTCCACCGTGAGCGACATCTGCGCTCGGTGCACGGCGCGGGTCGGGGCGGCGCGCCTCGAGCGCGTCGTCGCCCTCCCAGCTGAGAGCGTCATCCTCAGGGTCCGGGTTCATCCCTCCAGCGTACCCACGCCGATCCCCCTCCCACTATGCTCAGCTCACAGCCTCCGGGAGGACGAACGTGACAGACGACAGCAGACCGGTCCCCACCGACCGCGACGGGCATGATGCGGGCGAGCGCCCCTGGCGCCCGACGGCCGAGGCCACGCAGAGAGCGACGATGCTGCGTCTGATCGCCGCGGGGCTCTGGGCGGTCGCGATCACGGCGGAGGCCGTCGCGATCTTCTGGCTGCTGAGGCAGCGCGAGACGACAGGCGACGGCGAGCTCAGGCGCGACCCCGACAGCGGACTGCTGGTGGCGGACGGCGTCGAGACGACGTTCCCGCAGTGGGCCTTCGTCACTCTGCTCGTGATGCTCGTGGTCATCGCCGCGCTCGCGATCGGGGGCTCGATCCTCTGGAAGAAGGCGAATCGTCTGGATCCGGCAGAGCGATCCGACACCGTGCGCTTCTTCGTGCAGAATCAGCTCGGAGCCATCATCGCCGTGGTGGCGTTCCTGCCGCTGATCGTGATGATCTTCCTGAACAAGGACATGGACGGACGGCAGAAGGGCATCGCCGGCGCCGTCGGGATCGTGCTGGCCGTCATCGCCACGATCGTCGGGGTCGACGCCAACCCTCCGTCGGTGGAGAAGTACACCGCCGACCAGTCGACGGTGATCCAGCTGCTCGGGGCGGACGTGGTCACCTGGGTCGACGGCGGCAAGGTCTTCCACGTGTGCGATCAGGTTCCCGATATCCAGACCGGCAGCGAGATCAGGTACGGCACGACCGCTCAGGCCGTCGAGGCTGGCAAGCAGCGCCTGACGCTGAAGTTCGCGTCCGAGCTGGAGAAGTGCGGCCTGCCCGTGCCCGCGAACTCAGACGAGATCGCCGATGCCCTGCGCCAGATTCAGGCCGGCGAGACGGTGACTCTGCCGGCGCCCGAGTGGTCCGACGGCGACACCGCGCCGATCGTCGTGGAGGACGCTGCCTGAGTCGGGGTCACCCCGGCACGTCCACCATGGCGCGGTCGAGCGCGGCGCGAGCCGATGCGACGATCGCCGCGTCGGTGACGTCGAAGCCCGTCAGGCCCCCGCCCGGCCCCGCAGCTGCCGAGTCCGACGACGATGCCCGTGCCGACAGGTGCACGGCATCAGCGCCCGCACGCACCAGACGCGGGATGTCCTGCGGTCGCACTCCCCCGCCGGTCATGACCTCGATACGTCCCCTCGAGCCACGGGCGATGTCTTCGATCACCCGGACGCCGTCGATGCTTCGCGCCGCACCGCCGCTCGTGAGCACTCGACGCACGCCGAGACCAGCGAGAGCGTCCATGATAGAGGCGGGTTCGGAGATCACGTCGATGGCGCGGTGGAACACGACATCGACGTGATCTGCCGCGTCGACCCAGCGTCGCATCGCGCTCTCGTCCACCCGGCCCGCGGGGGTGAGCGCGCCGACGACGACGCCACCGGCCCCGCGTCGGACCACCTCTCGGATGTCGGCTGCCACGAGCGCGATCTCATCGGCGTCGTAGACGAAACCGCCCGGCCGGGGTCGAACCAGCACGGCCACCCTCGCGCCGGTCTGAGCGGCCTGGAGCACCGCCTCGATCGTGCCCGCCGACGGTGTCAGCCCTCCGGTGCTCGAGAGCGCCTGGCACAGCTCCACCCGATCGGCGCCGGCGTCGAATGCGATGCGCGCGCCGACAGCATCCTGTACCGCGATCTCGAGCGCCACCAGTGAGCTCATGAGATCGTCGCCACCGCGACCGGCGTGCTGCGCAGAGCGTCCGGGATGGTCAGCACCGAAGCCCCATCGCCGCGCGGAGCCGACTCGGCGATCGAGCCGTCGGCCCACCGCGCCTCGCGACCCGCGAGTTCTGCGGGCAGGGGCATCTCGCCGGATGACGGGTCCAGTGCGTGCACGTGCACCCCTTGCGCAGATGCGGTGTATCGGATGGGGACGAGCGGCTCGCCGAAGCGGATCCACGGGCGGGTGCCGTAGACGGCCGCTCCATTCTGCGTGAGCCAGGCTCCCATCTCCCGCATCGCCGCACGCTGCAGGTCGGGGATCGATCCGTCGGCGGCGGGACCGACGTTGATGAGCAGATTGCCGTTCTTCGACACGACATCGACGAGCATGCGGATGAGCTCGGCGCCGGAGAGCGAATGGCGTTCATCCTCGGCCTGGTTGAATCCGAACGAGTACCCGAGTCCGCGCGTCGACTCCCACGGTGTCTCCAGGATGCCAGGGATGTGGCGGTACTCGCGCGTGAGGAAGCCATGGTAGGGCACTCCCCATCGGTCATTGACGACGCCGTCGGGGACGGCGTCGAAGTACCGCCCGAGCACGGCGGCCACCGCGAAGTCGTCGTGGCCCTTCCCTCCATCCGGCCATTCGATGTCGTTCCAGAGCACGTCCGGCGAGAACCGCTCGATCAGCTCTTCGAGCTGCTCCGCGGAGTAGCGCGAGAAGTGCTCGTCGTTGCGTCGGAAGCGGAACAGGTCGGTGTCGGACTCGATCGGCGGGAAGTCGCTGACATGCCAGTCCAGCGCACCGGAGTAATACACGCCGAAGCGCGTCCCCGCCCTGCGGCTGGCGTCGTGGAACTCGCGGATGAGATCGCGGCGCGGCCCACGGGCGGCCGAGTTGAACCCGGTCGTCGCGGTGTTCCAGAGGCAGAAGCCCTCGTGGTGCTTCGTGGTGGGGATGATGTACCTGGCGCCCGCGCCGACCAGTTCCGCGACGAAGGCATCGGCGTCGAAGGCCGACGCGTCCCACAGGTCGGCGAGATCCTCGTACGATGTGCCCGGCCCGTAGAGGCGCTGGTGGCGCTCCCACGTCGGGCTGCCCGCGATGCGCACCGTGTTCCCGTACCACTCGGCGTACTGATGCCACGCGTACGCGTCCTCGGCGGGGATGTTCACTCCCTCGCCGTGCTGCACAGCCCAGGCCGGCACCGAGTAGAGCCCCCAGTGCACGAAGAAGCCGAGCTTCGCATCGCGGTACCAGTCAGGCACGCCGTTGCTCGGGTACACGGGGCTGTCGGCGCCGAAGTCGGGTCCGGTGCGGGTCTCGAAGTTCAGCACGCGTGCGTCTCCTCTCGTCGGCTCACATGAGCGGTGAGTGTCGGGGCCCCGTCGGTGTCGAAGGGGAACACCCCGGGCAGCAGGTGGTGATGGCCGAGGCGCAGCAGATCCTGGTCGACTCCGCCCGGTGTGAGGGCGAGCGTCCAGTCGGCCGCGAGGCCGTAGAGCTCAGGCTCGAGATAGCCGATCTTCACCACCACGATGTCAGCAGACTCGGGGTCGAGTCCCAGCATGCGGAAGTCGTCCAGGTGGTGGAAGGGCTTGCGTCGTTCGGTGATGATCGCGTGCAGCCCGCCGACGGCGATGACCGCCTGCATGCCGGCGTCCGGATCGCCGTCCGTCAGCGAGTGCACCCGACCGGTGATCTGCACCGGGCCTCGCGGGCCCGCATCCACACGAGCACCGGCGGTCAGCGTCACGGTCGCGCCTACACCCGCCTCGCGGGCGGCCTGCACGGCCGGAGCGTCGAAGATCGACGCGACCAGCGTGGTGCGCGAGCCGTCGGTCAGCTCCGGGCGCGCCAGCAGCTCGCCCAGCGTCCAGGTGACGTCCCCTGCCCCGCCGGCGGTCGGATTGTCGCCGGAATCGGAGATGACGTACGGCCGGGCGGCATCCGGTGCGAGCGCCTTCTCGAGGGCACCATCGAGCGACGCGGTCGGCGCCACGAAGACGAAGCCCTCACGCGCGTCCCAGAACATCCTGGCGACGCGCTCGGCCTCGCGCGCGATGAGCTGCTCGTCGTCGCCCATCACGACCACGTAAGCCTGACAACGCGGCTCGTCGGCCCACGCGTATCCGATCCACACGGATGCGTCGACCACACCCTCCATCGCCTCGATGCCGGGCAGCTCGGCGTAGATGCTCCTCGCCGGCTCGAGCCGCGTCGAGGTCTTCTCGCCGGGCAGCAGCACGGGCACCGGCACCCAGGCCTTGTAGGGGCGGCGGAGCGCCGGATCCGCTCCGTGCGGGCCGCGCAGGCGTGCGAGCAGGTTCCAGACGGCGCGCTCCTTGGTGTTCAGCCAGTCCTCGTGCGGGGCCATCCGGTAGCAGGTGAGCAGGTCGACCTCGTCGCGCAGCACTTCGGACACATTTCCGTGCAGGTCCATCGAGGTGGAGATCAGGGTGTCAGGGCCGAGCGCCTCGCGCACCGCCGCGGCGAGATCGCCCTCGGCGTCCTGCATCCCGATCACGCTCATCGCGCCGTGGATGTCGAAGAAGAAGCCGTCGAAGGGGCCCTCGGCGCGGATCGCGGTGAGGATGGCCTGCTTCATGCGGCGGTACGTCTCGGGGTCGACCGCTCCGCCGGGCAGCGAACGTCCGTGGTACAGCGGCACCCAGGTCGCGGCTTCGCGCAGTTCGCGACCGGCGTCGAGGAAGGGGTAATAGCCGATCAGCTCTTCGCCGGTGCGGATCGTGAACGCCTCATCTCCGGACACATGCGGTGAGAAGGTGCTGGATTCGATGGAGATACCGGCGATGCCGATGCGCGGCGCCGCAAGGCCGCCCTCGGTCAGGGCCGGCAGAGGGCCCATCCAGATCTCGCTGGCTTCGGGTCGGTCGGTCACTGTCGCTCCTTCGGATGAGAGGTGGTCAGGATGCCGCAGCCAGCGCCAGGCTGCGCGCGGTCTCGATGGCGCCCAGCGCCACTGCGTCGCCGCCGAGACGGGCGGGCAGGATGTGCAGGGGGATGCCCGAGACGGGGGCATCGGTGCGCAGCGCGTCGTCGATTCCCGGACGCAGCAGCTCCCAGGCGTGCGCGACTCCCCCGCCGACGATCGCGCGCGGCAGGTCGAGCAGCGTGGCCGCACTCGCGCAGGCACGGCCGAGCGCGCGCCCCGCGGCGTGGAAGACGGCGCACGCGTCGGCGTCCCCTTCGCGGGCGAGGACGGCGACCTCGCGCGAACCGCCGACATGCCGGCCGCTGCGTTCGGCGTAGCGCAGCCCGATGGATGTGCCGGAGGCGAGGGTCTCGAGGTGCCCGATCTGCCCGCAGGTGCAGACGAGATCGCTGTACCCGGGGGTATGGCCGATCTCTCCCGCGGCGCCGTGCGGTCCACGACGCAGCTCCCCGTCGATGATCACCGCTCCCCCGACCCCGGTGCCCAGCATGACGCCGAGGACGTCGTCGCGGATGCCGGCGGCGGCCGCCTCGCCGAGCAGGAACGCGTTCACATCGTTCTCCACACCGACCGGCACATCCAATCGCGCGGAGAGCTCGTGGCCGAGCGGGAATCCCGCCCAGTCGACGAAGGTCGCCGACGCCGCACGGATGGAGCCCGTCTGGTGGTCGATGACACCCGCGGCGCCGACGCCGGCGCTGCGAAGCCGGACGGCGGCTTCGCGGGCGAGGCCCTCGACGAGCCGGGCTGCGGCATCGGCCATGGCCGAGCCGCCCTCGCGCGCCGGCGCGGCCACGGTCCCGCGCGCGCGGATCGCTCCCGACTCGTCGACGATGAGCGCGGCGATCTTCGTACCGCCGATGTCGATCCCGGCGTGACCGGGCGTCGTATCGGTCTCGTGATGCTGTGTCATACCGAGATCAGCGCCCACCGAGCCCGGCCATGGCGATGCCCTTGACCAGGTGTTTCTGCAACGCGACCACCAACAGCGTGGTCGGGATCATCGAGATGATCGATGCGGCCATCTGCAGGTCCCAGCGCGTGCCGGTCAGACCGGAGAAACTGGCCAGACCCACCGGCAGCGTGCCGTGCGCGTTGTAGTCGACCGTGACGATCAGCGGCCACAGGTAGCTGTTCCAGAACGAGAGGAAGGTGAACACCGCCAGCACCGCCACCGCCGACGTCGACAGCGGCAGGATGATCTGCAGGAAGGAGCGGATGGGCCCGGCACCGTCGACGCGTGCCGCCTCCTCGAGCTCGTACGGGATGCCGCGGAAGAACTGACGCATCAGGAACGTGCCGAACGCGGTGAACGCGAACGGGAAGATCAGGGCCTGATAGGTGTCGACCCAGCCGAACCACTGCATGACCTGGAACATCGGGATGACGAGCACCTCGGCGGGCACCATCAGAGTGGCGAGGAAGAGCACGAACACCGCGTCGCGGCCCTTCCAGCGCAGCCGCCCGAACGCGTATCCGGCGGTGGTCGAGACCAGCAGCACGACAAGGGTGCCTGCCACGGAGACGAACAGCGAGTTGCCGATGTAGGTCCAGAACGGACCGAAGGCGAACACATCCGCGAAGTTGGACCAGCGAATCTCAGAGCCGATCAGGCGCGGTGGCATCGAGAAGATGTCGTTGTTCGGCTTCAGCGCAGAGAAGAACGCGTACACCAGCGGCAGCATGAACAGCGCGGCCGCGACGTAGATGGTGACGTGGCCGATGATCAGGCGCACACGAGCCGCACGCGTCATCGGCGCGCGACCGCGACGGCCTTCCACGTGCACCTGCTCGTCGTCGGGTGCGGCGGTGAGAACCGGTTGCACGACGGTGTCAGTGCTCATAGTGCACCCACTTCTTCTGCGCTCCGAACTGCAGCGCGGTGATGATGATGATGAGGGCGAAGAGGATCCAGGCTCCGGCAGCCGCGAGGCCGAGGTCCTGGAACTTGAAGCCCTGGTTGTAGATCCACATAACCAGCGGCATGGTGGAGTTGCCCGGTCCGCCGCCGGTGAGCAGCTGCGGCTGCACGAAGACCTGCAGCGAGGTGATCATCGTCATGATCGTGGCGAAGAAGATCGCCGGTGAGATCATCGGAATCATCACGTTCCAGATCATGCGCAGTCCACGTGCCCCATCGATGCGCGCGGCCTCGACCACGCTCTCGGGCAGCTGCTCCAAAGCTGCGGAGAAGATGAGCATGTTGTAGCCGAGTCCCTGCCAGACGCTCATCACGACGACCATGATCATGGCCCACTGACGATCGGCGAGGAAGTTGGGCAGCTCGACCCCGAACCAGGTCTGCGACAGCCCGTTGAACAGGCCCTGCGGCTGGAGCAGCATCTTCCACACCAGCACGTTCGCGACCATCGGCGTCACCACGGGGATGAAGAACAGCACTCGCAGTGCACCCCGACCGCGGATCCGTGGTCCGAGACCCAGAGCGAGGGCCAGCGACAGCGCGATGCTGATCGGGACGTAGAGGACCGTGAACACCAGCGTGTTGCGCAGCGACGGGAGGAAGTTCGGGTCGTCGAACAGGCGGAGGTAGTTTGCGCCGCCGTTGAAGGTGCGTTCGCCGAACGTCGGCCAGTCGAAGAAGCTCATCACGACGGACAAGACGACGGGCACGATCGTGAACAGGGCGAGGCCCACCAGGGCTGGGCTTGCGAAGCCCAGCGCCTGGCGCGCCTCGACCTTGGCGAACGACCCGCGACGACGCTGCGGGGCGGTCGAGGTGGTCATCTGCGTTTCCTTAGTCGGGGCTGATGCCCCGGATCGATGTGTCAGTTGCCGAACTGCTGCTGCGCCGAGGAGAGCACGTCCGACATGGGCGTCTGGCCGTTGTACACGCTCACCAGCTCGGGCTGAACGAAGGTGCCGACCTTGGCCCAGTTGTCCGAGACGTACTGGCCCTGCACGTTCGCGAAGGCGGCCTCGAACACCGACTGCACCTCATCCCGGTACGCCTCATCGAGCGACTCGAAGTACAGCGGCTGGCTCTCCGCGCGTGCGGGGTAGCTGCGGCCGGACGACGCGATGTAGTCCTGGGCGTCCTTGCTGAGAAGCGAGCCGAGCACCTTCAGCGCTGCCTCCTTGTTCTCACACGACTTGGCGATGCCGAAGCCGGAGCCCAGAATCAGGCTGAGGTCTCCGTTCTCGCCGGTGGGCAGCGGGGCGAGGCCTGCCTTGAAGCCGGCATCGTTGGTCAGGTAGCCCACGGCGTTCCACGTGCCGTCAACGGCCATGGCCGCGTTCTGGCCGGTGAACTGGTTCTCTCCCCAGCCCGTGTCGGATGCGGATGCCACCGGGGCGGCGACCTTCTGGTCGGTGACGAGCCCGGCGTACCACTCGGAGGCGGACACGAAGTCCTTGTCGTCGAGCTGCAGGGTGCCGTCCTCGGCCACGGGCTGTGTTCCCGACTTGGCGATAGGCAGGGCCTGCCACTGGAAGTCGCCCATGCCGATGCCGAAGCCGTACTTGCCGCCGGTCGTCGCCTTCGCGGCGATCGCCTCGAAGTCGTCGAACGTCCACCCGACGGTCGGCAGCTCGGCGCCGGCGCTGGTGAGCATGTCCTCGTTGTAGTACGCCAGCATGGTCGCGACGTCGAACGGCAGGCCGTACATGTCGCCCTTGTTCTTCAGGATCTCGGTCGCGCCGTCGGCGAAGTCGCTCTCGGCGAGCCCTGCGGTCTTCAGGTCGTCGGCGGTGAGCTTGAGGAAGCCGTCGGTGTAGCTGGCGAGCTGACCGGAGTTCATCCCGGTCACGCAGGCCATGTTGCCCGACGCCATGTTGGTGGTCAGCTTGGTGAAGAAGTCACCCCAGGGCGCGGTGCGCAGCTCGATCTTGATGTCGGGGTTCTGCTTCTTGGCGACCTCGATCTGGGCCTCGAGCGCTGCGGTGTCCTCTTCGCTGCCCGACCACATGTCGACGACGATGGCGTCTCCATCAGCTCCGCCGTTCGATGCTCCGCTGCCACTCGCGCAGCCGGTCATCGCGACTGCGCCCACCGCGATCGCCGCTACGGCGCTCACCCGCATCTTCTTCATTGAATGCCTCCTTGCACAGGGTTCTTGACGAGTTATTTCGACATTCGAAACAACATCTGATTGTTTTGCAGGAAGGTACCGTGTCATGATTCGATGCCAAGCGCAAGCCGAACATCGGATGTCTGGCCAGCGTTGCCGAACCGATACCTACCAGAGACGAGCCCATGGCCTCCGCAGCACCAGACGACACCCGCCGGATCCTCGACCTCGTCGCGAGCGGGCGCGCCCGCTCGCGTTCGCAACTCGCCGATCAGCTCGGAGTGGCCGCGTCGACGGTCGGGTTGCGTGTGCAGGCGCTGCTCGAGTCGGGGATGCTGCAGGAGGCCGGGGAAGGCAGCTCGCGAGGCGGACGGCGCCCGCGGATGCTGCGCGTCTCCGACGATGGCGGTGTCGTCCTCACCGCGGACCTCGGCGGTGGGCACGCACGCCTCGGGCGCCACGGTCTGTCCGGGGCGCTCCAGCGCACCCACAGCATCCCGATCGATCTCACCCAAGGACCGGAACGCACGCTTGCCCTCGTCGCGGCGGCGATGGAGAAGATGGTGACCGGGGCGACCGTCCGGGCTATCGGCGTCGGCCTTCCCGGCCCGGTGCGGACGGGCTCAGGCAGCGTCGACCAGCCCTCGCGCATGCCAGGCTGGGCGGGGTTCCGCGTCGACGAGCACCTGCACGGACGTTTCGGCAGCGCGCCCGTCGTCGTCGACAACGACGCGAACCTCGCTGCCCTCGGTGAGCACCGGGCGCAATTCGGCACATCGCAGCACAGCATCACCGTCAAGGCAGGCACCGCCATCGGCAGCGGCATCATCGTCGACGGCCACGTGTACCGCGGCGCGAGTGGCGCGGCCGGCGACATCACTCACACGCAGATCGACGGGGGCGGCGCCGTTCCCTGTTCCTGCGGCAACACGGGCTGCTTGGAGACGGTCGCCAGCGGCGCCAGCCTGGTGCGACAGATCACCGAGCGCGACGTCCCCGGCATCCGATCGACCGAACAGGTGCTGGCGCTCGCTCGCGATGCCGATCCCATCGCCACGACCCTGGTCCGCACCGCGGGCACGCATCTCGGTCAGGCACTGTCCGGCATGGTCAACTTCTTCAACCCGCACGCGGTATTCCTGACGGGAAGCATGAGCGCCTCCGAGCCCTTCCTCGCCGCGGTGCGCAGCCGCGTGTACGAGGCATGCCACCCCCTGGCGACGCAGAACCTGCGCATCGAAGCCGCGGGGACCGGCGCGGACGCGATCGTCCTGGGTGCTGCCCGGCTGGCACTCGACGCCCTCGAGCTGCCCGCGGCGTGAAGAGTCTGCGCTCAGCGCAGGGTGAGCTCGATCACGGGCATCAGCACGTCGGGGCGCCGCACCGGCAGGTGCACGGTCAGTGTCCCCTCCGCCTCGCCGGCCGGCGTCATGTGCGAGGCTTGCTGGTCGGGATCGGCCGTCGACGTTCTCAGCCACGAGCCGTCGTCGAGCAGGCGAGCGTACGTCACCTTTCCTGCGAGCTCGGGCAGATGCACGAAGCCGAGCGGCCAGCTGAACAGGTGCAGGTAGAGGCGGTTCCCGCGGCGGGTGTAGACGCCCTCGCGCGGCGGGGTGAACCCGGCGTGCCCCGCACCGACGATCGCGTCGCGGTGCAGCCGCATCCATTCGCCGATCTCGTCGAGCGTGCGCTCGTCTCGCGGCGCGAGTGCGCCGCGCCCGTCGGGACCGACGTTCAGCAGCATGTTGCCGTCCATCGACACGGAGTCCGCGAGCATCTGCACGAGCAGGGTCGGTGACTTCTGATCGGTGTTGTCGCGGTGATAGCCCCACGAGCCGTTGAGCGTCTGGCAGGCCTCCCACACCTGTGGCACCCCGTCGACGACGAGAGGAGATGTCGGCTGGTACTGCTCGGGGGTCACGAAATCGGCGGGGATGCCCAGCCTGTCGTTCACGAGCATGTCGGGCTGGAGATCGCGGCACAGCTCCAGCAGTCCTGCCGCATCCCAGTCCTGCGGGCCCTTGCCGGCCCAGCCGTCGCGATCGTCGGGATAGGTGAAGTCGAAGAACAGGTAGTCGATCGCCCCGTACCCGGTCAGCACCTCTCGCACCTGGCCGTGCAGGTACTCGCGATAGCGGGCCATATCGCGACCCTCGTTCAGCGCTGCGGCGTTCGGGTCGTCACGGCGCGGGTGATTCCAGTCGACGGTGAAGTCGGGATGATGCCAGTCGATCAGCGAGTAGTACAGCCCGACCCGCAGACCCTCGGTGCGCAGCGCATCGACGTACTCGCGCACCAGGTCTCGACCGCACGCGGTCTGCGCGGTGAAGTCGGTGAGGGCTGAGTCGAACAGGCAGAATCCGTCGTGATGCTTCGTGGTGAGCACGACGTACGACATCCCGGTGGCCTTCGCGCGCCGCGCGAGCGCTCGAGCGTCGAACCGGTCGGGCTCGAAGTGCTCGAAGTACTGCCGATAGTCGTCGTCGGTGAGCCGTTCGTAGTTCTGGACCCACTCGTGCCGGGCGGCGGCGCTGTAGATGCCGAAGTGCACGAACATCCCGAACCGCGCCTCAGTGAACCAGTCCCGTCGCATGCGTCCATCCTCGCACAGACATCGGATGTCTGGAGAAGGAATCTGCCAGGCCGACGACGAAGGGAGGCACCCGGCGAACCGGATGCCTCCCTTCCGAGAATCGGATCAGCGCGCGGCGCTGCCCTCGACGTAGTCCTCGTCCTGCGACTTCCAGGCGAACAGGGAGCGCAGCTCCTTGCCGGTCGCCTCGATGGGGTGGCCCTGCTCCTTCTCGCGAAGGGCGAGGAACTCTTCGCCGCCGTTGTCCTGGTCCTCGATGAAGCGCTTCGCGAACGCGCCCGACTGGATGTCGGCGAGCACGCCCTGCATGCGCTCCTTGACACCGGCGTCGATCACGCGGGGGCCCGAGACGTAGTCGCCGAACTCTGCGGTGTCGGAGATCGACCAGCGCTGCTTGGCGATGCCGCCCTCCCACATCAGGTCGACGATGAGCTTGAGCTCGTGCAGCACCTCGAAGTACGCGATCTGCGGCTGGTAGCCCGCCTCGACGAGCGTCTCGAAGCCGGCCTGCACGAGGTGGCTCATGCCACCGCAGAGCACGGCCTGCTCGCCGAACAGGTCGGTCTCGGTCTCTTCGGTGAAGGTCGTCTTGATGACACCGGCGCGGGTGCCGCCGATGGCCTTGGCGTACGACAGCGCGAGGTTCCACGCCGTGCCCGATGCGTCGCGCTCGACGGCGATGATGTCGGGGATGCCACGGCCGGCGACGAACTCGCGACGAACGGTGTGGCCGGGCGCCTTGGGGGCGATGAGGATGACGTCGACGCCCTCGGGGGCGTCGATGTAGCCGAAGCGGATGTTGAAGCCGTGCGCGAAGGCGAGCGCCTTGCCGGCGGTCAGCTTGTCCTTGATCGACTCGTTGTAGATCGTGCGCTGGTGCTGGTCCGGCGCGAGGATCATGATGACGTCGGCCCACTCGGCTGCGTCGGCGACGTTCTTGACGGGGAAGCCCGCCTCCTCCGCCTTGGCGATCGACTTCGAGCCCTCCTTGAGGGCGATGGTGACCTCGACGCCGGAATCGCGAAGGTTCATGGCGTGGGCGTGGCCCTGCGAGCCATAGCCGACGATCGCGACCTTCTTGCCCTGGATGATCGAGAGGTCAGCGTCTGCGTCGTAGAAGATCTCGGTGCTCACGGTGTTGTTTCTCCTTGCTTGTGGTTCGTAAAGTCTGTCAGCCGCGCAGGACGCGCTCGGTGATGCTCTTGCCGCCGCGCCCGATGGCGAGCAGGCCCGACTGGGCGAGCTCCTTGATGCCGAACGGCTCGAGGGCTCGCAGCAGCGCCTGCACCTTGCCCTGGTCGCCCGTGACCTCGACGACCACGGCATCCGGGGCGTAGTCCACGATCGACGCGCGGAACAGATTCACGATCTCGAGCACGTTCGATCGGGTGTTGTTGTCGGTGCGCACCTTGATGAGCATGTGCTCGCGCTGCACCGAGCTCGACGGCTCGAGCTCGACGATCTTGATCACGTTGATCAGCTTGTTCAGCTGCTTGGTGACCTGTTCCAGCGGCAGGGCGTCGACATCGACGACGACCGTGATGCGGGATATCCCCGCGACCTCGGTCACGCCGACGGCGAGGGAGTGGATGTTGAAGCCGCGGCGGGCGAACAGGCCCGCGACGCGGGTCAGGATGCCGGGAGTGTCCTCCACCAGGAGGCTCAGCACGTGTGTGGACATGGCTCAGATCTCCTCGTCGAATGCCGGGGCGTGTTCACGCGCGTACTGGATGTAACTGTTGCTGACGCCCTGAGGGACCATCGGCCACACCATCGCGTCGGCGCTCACGACGAAGTCGATCACGACCGGACGGTCGTCGGTCTCCAGCGCCGTGCGGATGGCGGCATCCACGTCCTCTTCCTTCTCGACGCGCAGCGCGAGGCAGCCGTACGCCTCGGCGAGCTTGACGAAGTCCGGCACGCGCACGGTGCCGTGGCCCGTGTTGAGGTCGGTGTTGGAGTGGCGTCCCTCGTAGAACAGCGTCTGCCACTGGCGCACCATGCCCAGCGAGGAGTTGTTGATGATCGCGACCTTGATCGGGATGTTGTTGATGACGCAGGTCGCGAGCTCCTGGTTGGTCATCTGGAAGCATCCGTCGCCGTCGATCGCCCAGACCACGCGATCGGGCTCGGCGACTTTGGCGCCCATGGCGGCGGGAACGGAGTAGCCCATCGTGCCTGCGCCACCGGAGTTCAGCCACGAATTCGGGCGCTCGTACTTGATGAACTGCGCGGCCCACATCTGGTGCTGTCCGACTCCGGATGCGTAGATCGCCTCGGGACCGGTGAGCTCTCCGATGCGCTGGATGACGTACTGCGGCGACATCAGGCCGTCCTCCGGCTGGGCGTACCCGAGCGGGAACTCCGACTTGAGCCCGTCGAGGTACGACCACCATTCCTCGGTGTCCGGTGTTCCGGTGCCGATCGCACCGCGGAACGCGGTGTCGAGGTCGACGAGCACATCGCGCACGTCGCCGACGATCGGCACGTCGGCCGTGCGGATCTTCGAGATCTCGGCGGGGTCGATGTCGACGTGCACGACCTTCGCGTTCGGCGCGAAGAGCGCCGCCTTGCCGGTGACGCGGTCGTCGAAGCGCGCGCCGAGCGAGACGATGAGGTCGGATTCCTGCAGGGCGAGCACCGCGGGGACGGTGCCGTGCATGCCCGGCATCCCGAGGTGCTGCGGGTGCGAGTCGGGGAAGGCGCCGCGGGCCATCAGCGTCGTGACCACCGGTGCACCGGTCGACTCGGCGAGGGTCAGCAGCTCCGCCGAGGCGTGGGCGCGGATCACACCGCCGCCGACGTACAGCACGGGCTTCTTCGACTCGGCCAGCAGGGTGGCTGCGGCCTGGATCTGCTTGCCGTGCGCCTTCGTCACCGGGCGGTAGCCGGGCAGGTCGATCCGGGGCGGCCACACGAACGGCGCGGTCTGCTGCTGCGCGTCCTTCGTGATGTCGACGAGCACCGGGCCGGGGCGACCGGTCGAGGCGACCTCGAACGCCGCGGCGATGGCGCCGGGGATGTCCTCCGCCCTCTTGACCAGGAACGAGTGCTTGGTCACGGGCATGGTGATGCCGACGATGTCGGCTTCCTGGAACGCGTCGGTTCCCATCAGGGTCGAGAACACCTGACCGGTGATCGCGACCATCGGAACCGAGTCCATGTACGCGTCGGCGATCGCGGTCACGAGGTTGGTCGCGCCGGGGCCGGAGGTCGCGATGCAGACGCCGACCTTGCCGGTGGCCGCGGCGTAGCCCTCCGCGGCGTGGCCCGCGCCCTGCTCGTGGCGCACGAGCACATGGCGGAGGCCGGAGGCGTCCATGAGCGGGTCGTAGACCGGCATGATCGCGCCACCGGGAATGCCGAACACGTCGGTCACGCCGAGCTTCTCGAGCGAGCGGACGACGGCCTCGGCACCGGACATCTCCGGGGTGGCTGATGGGCGGGCAGGCGGCCGCGGCACGGCGGGCGCGGATTCAGGAGTCATTTCGCATCCTTGGTGATCTGTGTCGTCAAGAGGTCAGCCAGTCACCGCGCCCTGTGCGGCGGAGCGCACGAGACGGGAGTACTTGGCGAGGACACCACGGGTATAGCGCGGGGGAAGAGGCTCCCAGCCTTCCCGGCGGGAGCTCAGCTCTGCCTCCTCGACGAGTAGCTCGAGGGAGCGAGCCGCGATATCGACCCGTATCAGATCACCATCGCGCACGAAGGCGATGGGACCAGCGTCCACCGCTTCGGGTGCTATGTGGCCGATGCACAGGCCGGTTGTGCCGCCTGAGAATCGTCCGTCTGTCAAGAGTAGTACATCTTTTCCGAGGCCGGCGCCCTTGATGGCCGCGGTGATGGCGAGCATCTCGCGCATGCCGGGTCCGCCCTTGGGTCCCTCGTAGCGGATGACGATCACATCGCCGGCGTTGATCTCTCCCGCGGCCAGCGCGTCCATCGCGCCGCGCTCGCGCTCGAACACCCGTGCGGGGCCCTCGAACACGTCGGCGTCGAAGCCGGCCGACTTCACCACCGCGCCCTCCGGCGCGAGCGAGCCGTGCAGGATCGTGATGCCGCCGGAAGCGTGGATCGGGTTGTCGAAGGTGTGGATGACGTCGCCGTCGACCGGATCGGGGTTCAGGTCGCGCAGGTTCTCGGCGACGGTCTTGCCGGTCACCGTGAGGGCGTCTCCGTGGATGAGTCCCTCGTCGAGCATCGCCTTCATGATGACCGGGATGCCGCCGTGGCGGTCGACGTCGTTCATCACGTACTTGCCGAACGGCTTCATGTCGGCCACGTGCGGGGTGCGGCTGCCGATGCGGTTGAAGTCGTGCAGCGACAGCTCGATGCCCGCCTCGTTGGCGATCGCGAGCAGGTGCAGCACGACGTTCGTCGACCCGCCGAGGGCCATCGCCAGCGCGATCGCGTTCTCGAACGACTCCTTGGTGAGGATGTCCTTCGTCGTGATGCCCTGGCGCAGCAGGTTGACGACGGCCTCGCCGGAGCGGTGAGCGAAGTAGTCGCGGCGGCGGTCGGCTGCGGGCGGAGCCGCGGAGCCGGGCAGGCTCAGACCGAGCGCCTCGGCGACGGATGCCATGGTGTTGGCCGTGTACATGCCGCCGCACGCACCCTCGCCGGGGGCGAACGCGCATTCGATGCGCTTGAGGTCCTCTTCCGACATCCGACCCGCCCGACAGGCGCCGACGCCCTCGAACGAGTCGATGATCGTGATGTCCTTCTCGGTGCCGTCCGAGAGCTTCACCCAGCCCGGGGCGATCGATCCGGCGTACAGGAACACGCTCGACAGACCGAGGCGGGCGCTGGCCATCAGCATGCCGGGGATCGACTTGTCGCAGCCGGCGAGCAGCACGGTGCCGTCGAGACGCTCGGCCATGATGACCGTCTCCACCGAGTCGGCGATGACCTCGCGAGACACGAGCGAGAAGTGCATGCCCTCGTGGCCCATCGAGATGCCGTCCGAGACGGAGATCGTGCCGAACTGCAGCGGGTACCCGCCGCCCGAGTGCACGCCCTCCTTGGCGCCCTGTGCGAGCCGGTCGAGGCTCAGGTTGCAGGGCGTGATCTCGTTCCAGCTCGACGCGATGCCGATCTGCGGCTTGTCCCAGTCCGCGTCGCCCATGCCCACGGCGCGGAGCATGCCGCGGGAGGTGGTCGCCTCGATGCCGTCAGTGACGACGCGGCTGCGGGGCTTGATGTCGATGTCTGGCTGGGCGCCCGACGTGCCGGGCTGAGAATCGCGGGTGGACATGACGGAAGTCTATTCCGGACGGGCGGCCCGTTCCGACGCGATGACTTCCAGAAGTTCCGCGATCTGCTGTGGGGATCCCACACGCAGCGCGGCGGCGGTCTCCCCCGGTCCGACGCGCACCCCGAGATCGTCGCCGGTCAGCACGCGCAGGGCGTCCTCGTCGGTCACGTCGTCGCCCGCGAACAGGATGCCCGTGGCGCCCGTGCGCTCGCGCAGCACGGCGATCGCCGTGTCCTTGCCCTCGTCGCGCGAGGAGTACTCGAGGATGCGGTCGCCGGTGCGGCGGCGCCAGTGCCTCGCCCGACGCGCGAACACCTCGTCGACGACGCGGAACGCCTCGCGCTCTACTTCCTGCCTGGCGGGGCGTCCGTGGATGCCGATCCCGAACGTCTTGCTCTCCAGCTCGACGCCCGGGTAGCCGCTCAGCAGAGGAGCGAGCTCTTCCAGCAGAGCGTCGCGCAGGGCGCGGTCGGGGTCGTCGACACCGGCATCCGCCCCGCTCTCCCCCGGGTACCAGTACTGCGCGCCGTGGGAGCCGGCCAGCACGATCGACGACTCGTCGTCGTGCTCGGCGATCTCGCGCAGGTGCACGAGGCTGCGTCCCGAGACGAAGGCGACCGTCGTGCGCGGGAGAGCCGTGAGGTCGGCGATCGCCTTCTTCACGGCGGGGATCGCGCGTGCCGACATGGGCTCCGTGACGAGCTCGGACGCCGTGCCGTCGAAGTCGAGGGCGACCAGCAGCGTCTCGGTGCGGGCGATCGCCGACACCGCCGGATCGGCGGAGCCGGGGTGCCAGTCGCGGGTCATCCGTGCGCTCCCTCGTGTCGACGGTGGCGGGTTCGTCCGGCCTGTTCGAGAGCGCGGAGGAACGACTGCGACCAGGCGTCGACATCGTTCTCGAGCACGCGCTTGCGCAGCGCCCGCATCCGCTTGCTCTGCTCGGCACGGGGCATCTCGATCGCGCCGACGATCGCGTCCTTGACGCCCTCGATGTCGTGCGGATTGATCCGCAGCGCCTGCCGCAGCTCGTCGGCGGCTCCGGTGAACTCGCTGAGCACGAGCACGCCGCGGTTGTCGGCGCGGGTGGCCACGTACTCCTTCGCCACGAGATTCATGCCGTCGCGCAGCGCGGTCACGAGCATGACGTCTGCCGCGAGGTACATCGCGACCATCTCCTCGCGCGGGAATCCCTGGTGCAGGTAGCGGATGGCCGTGTGCCCGAGCGTGTCGTGGTCGCCGTTGATGCGTCCGATCGCCAGCTCCACCTCGTCGCGCAGGTGCATGTACGCGTCGACGCGCTCGCGACTCGGGCTGGCGACCTGGATGAAGGCGACGTCCTCGACCGAGATGCGCCCCTGATCGAGCAGCTCCCCGTACGCCTTGATGCGGTGGCGGATGCCCTTCGTGTAGTCGAGTCGGTCGACGCCGAGCAGGATGTGCTTCGGGTTGCCGAGGCCCTCGCGGATCTCGAGCGCTCGCGCGCGGATGTCCGGGCGCTGGGCCAGCTCGCGGTACGGGGTGGTGTCGATCGAGATCGGGAACGCCTTCACCAGCGGCATCCGCCCGTCGGGCAGAGTGATGCTGGAAGCCTTGGTCTCGTGACCCAGGCGGCGCTTGGCCGCCGCGAGGAAGTTCGCCGCGTCCTGCGCGCGCTGGAATCCGATCACGTCGGCGCCCAGCAGTCCGCGCAGCACCTGGTCGCGCCAGGGAAGCTGGGCGTAGAGGCCGTGCGAGGGGAACGGGATGTGGTGGAAGTAGCCGATCGTCACGTCGGGGCGCAGGCCGCGCACCATCTCGGGAACGAGCTGCAGCTGGTAGTCGTGCACCCACACGGTCCCGCCCTCGGCGACGGCGTCGGCCGCCGCCTCGGCGAATCGCCGGTTCACCTCGACGTAGGCCTCCCACCACTCGCGGTGGTATTGCGGGGGCGCGATGACGTCGTGGTAGAGCGGCCAGATCGTGTCGTTCGAGAAGCCCTCGTAGTAGTCCTGGATCTCCTGCTCGGAGAGGGTCACCGGAAGCAGCCGGATGCCGTCGGCCTCGAACGGCTCGATCTGAAGATCCGCCTGCCCTGCCCAGCCGACCCACGCGCCGTCGACGCTGCGCATCATCGGCTCCAGAGCCGCCACCAGCCCACCGGGAGAGGTGCGCCAGATCTCCTCGCCGTCGGGTGTGAGGATCCGATCGACCGGAAGACGGTTGGCGACGACGACGAACTCTGCGGCGACCATGAGACTCCTCTGCTCGGTGACTCCAGGCTATCGACGACCGCGGCGCGGGTTACGGGGGTTGACGGGTCGCCCTCAGCGCTGCACAGGACTGATCAGTCGATTCGCGATGCCGGCGATCAGCACGATCGCCGCGGCGATGAGCGGCAGGACCAGCGCGACGGGCGTGCCGGCGCTCTCGGCGATCGCGCCGGTGCCGGCGGACGCCACCGCCTGGCCGACGACGACGCCTGAGCCGAGCATGGTCATGACCGTCGCCGAGCGCCCCCGCGGGCTGCGTGCGGCGCCGAGACTGTACTGCGTCACGATGGTCGGCCCGACGCCGATGCCCACCAGCGCGAGAGCGATGGTCATCGCGGTCACCGAATCCGCGATCGCGAAGAGCACCGAGCCCGCCACGAGGATCGTCGCGAACACGATCCACCGAGCGTGCAGCGTGAAGCGCGGCGGCAGCCACGCGACACCGAGGGCGAGCACCGCGGAGCCGACACCCATCACGCCGTACAGCAGCCCCGCCTGCTCGGGGGCACCGCGGTCCGCCATGAACGAGGTCAGTGCGGTGAGTGCGGCGCCGAAGAACAGACCGACACCGAAGATCCCCGTCACCACGACGAGCAGAACGGGCCGGAACAGTTCGCCCACGGCCGACGGGGCGCGGCCCTCGGCGTCCCGCTCGACCGAGACGTGGCGTCCGGTGGGGTGCAGCGCGAACGCGCCCACGAAGAGCAGAGTCAGCGCGGACGCGATCGCGATGGGGGCCCACGGCGCGATGAACGACGCAAGGACGCCGACGAGGAAGGGTCCGAACACGAACACCGTCTCGTCTGCGGCCGACTCGTACGACATGGTCGCCGAGGTCGTGCGGGCTCGCTGCATCTCGGGCATCCGCTCGGCGATGATCGTGACCAGCCGCGAGCGCGACATCGGCGAGACCTGCGGTGCGGTCGCGCCGATGGTGAAGGCCGATGCCAGCACGACGACGTCGGCGGCGGGCGCGTATACGATCAGGGCGAAGACGGCGAGCATCGCGGCGTTCAGCACCCCGCACAGCAGCAGCACCGGTCGCTGCCCCCACCGGTCGGCCGCGGCGCCGAGGAAAGGGCCGACCAAAGCGGTGCCGAAGCCGACGGCGGCGGAGGTGAGTCCGCCGAGACTCAGCGAACCGCGGACGGCGACCACCATGGTCAGCACACCGACGACCATCATGGCGAACGGCAGTCGCGCGATGAACGCGATCACGAAATAGGGGATGCCGGTCAGCCGCAGCAGGCTCGGCGAAGAGGCGGTGATCTGTGTCATGTGGCTCTCACACGTCAGAGGACGCGGGTCAGGTGCCGCCGTTGTCCGCCGGGATGCCGGCGGCCGGTAGATACACAGCAGGATCTGCTGTCAACCCTACCCGAGCATCCGGTGCCCTCGGATAGCGTGGGGGCATGCGTTACCTCCTTCGCACCGGACTCTTCAGCGCCATCTCCACGGGGTGGACCCTGCTGCGCGGTTCGCGCGGCCAGAAGTTCACGTGGCGGGCCATCCTCGCCTGGGTCAGCTGGGCGATCACGCTCTCGCTCGCGATCGGTGCGGTCAAGGACATGCGCCGCCTCGACAAGGGTCTGCCCGTCTCGGCCGACTCGCCGTTCGCGCCCAAGCCCGACAAGAAAGAGCGTCGCGAGAAGCGGCGCGACGAGGTCAAGCGCCTCTCGAAGCAGCGCTGATCCCCGTCCGTGCCGCGCGCTCGGCGCGCAGGCGGTGGGTGCGACGGTCCGCGTCGGGCATCAGCGGGTGAGGATCAGCGCCTCGCCCTGACCCCCGCCACCGCACAGGGCGGCGACCGCGGTCCCCGATCCACGCCTGACGAGTTCGTGCGCGAGGTGGACGACGAGCCGCGTGCCACTGGCGCCGATCGGATGCCCGATGGCGATGCCGCCGCCGTGCACGTTCACGATGTCGTTCGACAGCCCCAGCTCCTGCTGCGATCGCGCGACGACGGCCCCGAACGCCTCGTTGATCTCCACGAGGTCGAGCTGCTCGACCGTGATGCCCTGCTTCTCGAGCGCCCGCTCGATCGCGCGCGCCGGCTGCGCCTGCAGCGAGTTGTCGGGCCCGGCGGTCTGACCGCTCGCTCCGACGACGGCGAGCACCGGCCACCCACGGGCATCCGCATTGTCGCGCGTCGTCACGATGACCGCAGCGGCACCGTCGGAGATCTGCGATGCGTTGCCGGCGGTGATCGTCCCGCCCTCCGCGAAGGCCGCCCGCAGACCCGCGAGCGACTCCACGGTGGTGTCTGGACGGATGCCCTCGTCGTTGGTGACGATCACCGGGGCGCCCTTGCGCTGCGGCACCGGCACCTCGACGATCTCGGCGTCGAAGACGCCCTCCGCCTGAGCCGCGGCTGCGCGCTGGTGGGACCGGGCGGCGACGGCATCCTGGATCTCCCGGGTCATCTCGAACCGCGGGTTGTGCCGCTCGGTCGAGGCGCCCATGCTCTCGCGGTCGTAGGCGTCGGTGAGGCCGTCGTGGGCCATGTGGTCGAGCACCTCGACGCTGCCGTACGTCCATCCGTCTCGTGAGCCCATCAGCAGGTGCGGGGCCCTGGTCATCGACTCCATGCCCCCGGCGACCACGGTGGTCGCGTCGCCGGTGCGGATCATGCGCGCCGCGTCGATGATCGCCGTGAGCCCCGAGAGGCAGACCTTGTTGACCGAGCTCGCCGGCACGTCCCATCCGATGCCGGCGCCGATCGCGGCCTGGCGCGCGGCGTTCTGGCCTGAACCGGCGGAGAGCACCTGACCCATGATCACCGCGTCGACGGCATCCGGAGCGATCCCCGCCTGCTCGAGCGCACCCCTGATGGCCAGCGCGCCCAGCTGCGGTGCGGTGAACGACGCCAGCTGCCCTTTCAACCGCCCCTGCGGGGTGCGGGCGGCGGCGACGATGACGATGTCGCTCATGAGTTCTCCTTCAGGGTCTCTGCGATGCTCAGCTCGGGTTCGGTGGCAGCGATGACCTCCTGCACGCTCACGCCGGGGGCCGTCTCGACGAGCACGAGACCCCGCTCGGTGACGTCGATGACGGCGAGGTCGGTGATGATCCGGTCGACCACTCCCCTGCCGGTGAGCGGGAGCGAGCACTCGTCCACGATCTTCGCCGAGCCGTCCTTCGCGACGTGCTCCATGAGGACGATCACGCGCCGGGCGCCGTGCACGAGGTCCATCGCGCCGCCCGGGCCCTTGACCATCTTGCCGGGGATCATCCAGTTGGCCAGATCGCCGGTGGCCGAGACCTGCATGGCGCCGAGGATGGCAGCGTCGATCTTGCCCCCGCGGATCATGCCGAAGCTGGTCGCGGAGTCGAAGAACGCCGCCCCGGGCAGCAGGGTGACCGTCTCCTTGCCTGCATTGATCAGGTCGGGGTCGACGTCCTCCTCCATCGGATACGGGCCGACCCCGAGGATGCCGTTCTCGGACTGCAGCACGACGGTCACATCGTCGGGCACGTGATTGGGCACCAGGGTCGGCAGGCCGATGCCGAGGTTGACGTACTCGCCGTCGGCGAGCTCCTGCGCGGCGCGGGCTGCCATCTCGCTGCGGGTGAGCGCCATGATCAGGCTCCTTCCTGGGTGCGGGTGGTGCGGCGCTCGATGCGCTTCTCGATGTCGCCGCCCACCTCGACCACACGGTGCACGTACACGCCCGGCAGATGGATGCTGTCGGGATCGAGCTCTCCCGGTTCGACGAGCTCCTCGACCTGGGCGATGCAGATGCGCCCCGCCATCGCGGCGAGGGGGTTGAAGTTGCGCGCCGCCTTGTTGAACACGAGGTTGCCGTGCCGGTCTCCCCGGAGCGCGTGCACCAGCGCGAAATCGGTCCTGATCGCCTCCTCGAGCACGAAGTCGCGCTGCTCCCCGTCGACGTCGAAGCTGCGGACATCCTTGACGGGCGAGGCCACGGCGATCGACCCGTCGGGGTTGTACCGGCGCGGGAGGCCGCCCTCGGCGACCTGGGTGCCGACGCCCGTCTGGGTGAAGAAGGCGGCGATGCCCGAGCCGCCGGCACGCAGCTTCTCCGCGAGGGTGCCCTGCGGGGTGAGCTCGAGCTCGAGGTCGCCCTCGAGGAACTGCCGCTCGAACTCCTTGTTCTCGCCGACGTACGAGGAGGTCATCTTGCGGATCCGACGTGCGGCGAGCAGGATGCCCAGGCCCCAGTCGTCGACACCGCAGTTGTTGCTGACCACGCTGAGGTCGCCGGTGCCGTGGGCGTGCAGCGCCTCGATGAGGGCCATGGGGTTGCCCGAGAGGCCGAAGCCGCCGACGGCGAGCGAGGCACCGTCCGGGATGTCGGCGACGGCCTCCGCCGCGGATGGGAACTGCTTGTCGATCAAGACCACTCCTTCGTGTGCGGTGCTTCCAGCATCGGTCGGGTCGACCCGGTGGGCAAGGCGGTGCTTGCGATGTGGTCGCATTGCGCGATAGCGTCCACATTGTGGAATCACCGCTTCCATCGCGTCGCACCGTGCCCGGCGCGCAGGCGGTCGCCAGGGCGGCCGCGCTGCTGCGTCTCGTCTCGGCATCCGCCGACGGCGCCAGCCTGCAGACGCTGTCGCGCGACGCCGGGCTCAGTCGCTCGACCGCACATCGTCTGCTCACGGCACTGCGCGTCGAGGGCCTCGTCGACCAGGACGAGGACACCGCCCGATGGATGCCAGGGCCCGAGCTCTATTTGATGGGAACCGTCGCCGCGGCACGGTACGACATCACCGAGCTGTCGCGCGACATCGTGCGCTCCCTCGCCGTCAAGACGGAGGAGAGCGCGTTCCTGTCGACGCGACGGGCCGACGAGACCGTATGCCTGGTGCGCGAGGAGGGGTCGTTCCCCATCCGCTCGTTCGTGCTCAGCGAAGGGGTGCGCTTTCCCCTCGGCGTCGCGAGCGCCGGACTAGCCGTTCTGGCCTTCCTTCCCGACCACGATGTGGATGCCTACCTGCAACGACACCCGGAGCTGGAGAGCCGGTGGGGCACGGCGCACGGCGACGAACCTCTGCGGCGCCGGCTGCGCGAGACGAGGGCCCGCGGGTATTCGGTGAACCCCGGTCTGATCGTCGAGGGGTCGTGGGGCATGGCCGCGGCTGTGTTCGACCGTCAGGGCCGACCGGAGTGGGCGCTGAGCATCACCGGCGTGGGGTTCCGCTTCGCCCCCGATCGTCTTCCCCTGCTCGGTCGCACCCTGCTCTCGCATGCTCATCAGCTCTCGTCACGGGTCGCGACCGCCCGGCACTGACGAGATAGATACCACTAGGTATATACTTGGCGGTATGCATAAAGCCGAAGCGATCACCGCCATCGTGCTCGCCGCGCACGCCCTCGCCCGCATCGCGGCGCACGACGCCGGGAACGATGCGCCCTCCGCGCAATGGCGCACCCTCAGCATCCTCGACCAGCGAGGCGGAATGCGTCTCGGCGCCCTGGCATCCGCCGCGCGGACCACCCAGCCGGGGATGACGCGGCTGATCGGTGCGCTCGAGAGCGCCGGGCTCGTGGAGCGTGGCGCCGACCCCCGCGACTCACGAGCCACCGTCGTCACCGCGACAGCCGCGGGCATCCGCGCACTGCACGAATGGCGCACCGAACTGGGCACGACTCTCGCGCCGCGCTTCGACGACCTGGGCGATGACGACTGGCGGGCGATCGAGCGCACCGCCGCCATCCTCGGCGAGCGCGCGCAGAGCACGCCCGACGACATGACAGGAGCACGCGGATGAGCGGAACACCCCAGGGATCGATCTGGCGCCAGCCGGCACAGGTGTGGGCGGTCGCCTTCGCCTGCGTCGTCGCATTCATGGGCATCGGCCTGGTCGACCCGATCCTGCCCGCGATCGCCGAGTCGCTCGAGGCCTCACCGGTGGAGACTGAGCTGCTCTTCACCAGCTATCTGCTGGTCACCGGCCTCGCGATGCTCATCACCAGCTGGATCTCCAGCCGGATCGGCGCGAAGGCGACCCTGCTCGTCGGCCTCGGCCTGATCGTGGTGTTCGCTCTGCTGTGCGCACTCAGCGGCAGCGTCGACGGAGTGATCGGGTTCCGTGCCGGGTGGGGGCTGGGCAACGCGCTGTTCATCTCCACCGCGCTCGCGACGATCGTCGGCGCGGCAGCCGGAGGCAGCGGCGCCGCCATCGTGCTCTACGAGGCGGCGCTCGGCCTGGGCATCGCGGTCGGCCCGCTGCTGGGCGGGCTGCTCGGCGAACTCAGCTGGCGAGGCCCGTTCTTCGGCGTGGTGGCGCTGATGGCGATCGGGTTCATCGCGGTGCTCACCCTCGTGCGCCCAGACGGCGAACGCCGGGAACCGATGCCGTTCTCCGCACCGTTCCGCGCACTGCGTCGCCCTGCGCTCGCCGTTCTCGCCATCGCCGCCCTGTTCTACAACATCGGGTTCTTCGTGCTTCTGGCGTTCTCGCCGTTCCCTCTCGGGTTCGGCGCCATGGGCATCGGCCTGACCTTCTTCGGCTGGGGCGTCGCTCTGGCGGTGACCAGCGTCTGGGTGGCTCCCGCTCTGATGCGGCGCACCTCGCGTACATCGATCATGCTCGTCGCCCTGGCGCTGCTGGCCGTCGACCTCATCGCCGCAGGCATCGTCGTCGCCAGCCCCGCCGCTCTGGTGGTGTGCATCGTCGCCGGGGGTCTGCTGCTGGGCGTGATGAACACCGTTCTGACCGAGGCCGTGATGGAGGCGACCGACCTGCCCCGGTCAGTCGCCTCGTCGGCGTACTCCGCCGTGCGCTTCCTGGGCGGTGCGATGGCGCCACCCACGGCCGCAGCCCTCGCGCACGCCTACGGCGACACGGTGCCCTACCTCTTCGCCGCCGGAGCCGTGCTGCTCGCCGCCCTCACCGTGCTCCTCGGTCGACGGGCGCTCGCCCACATCGACGAGTCCGGCAGCGACGAGGGCGAGGATGCCGCGGCCGTCCTCATCGGGGACGCGACGTGATGCGCGGCGAGACGATGCGCGCGGTCATGCGTGCGGGGTGATCACTCCACCATCAGGTCGTCGATCTCGAGGTCCTCGTCGAGCAGGCAGTAGATGATCAGGTCCGGGTACTCCTCCGGGGCGATGAAGAGCAGCGTGATGCCGCCGTCACCGAACACGACCACCCCGTCGAGCGCGATGTCGTCCTTGAGCGCCTGCAGCGCCTCGACCATGTCGACCTCATCATCGTCGTCCTCGTAGGCGGCTTCGGTGAGCGCTTCGACGACCTCACCCTCGCGCCCGTCGAGGATCTCCTCGGTCAGCCGCGCCAGGGCATGCTTCACCGTCTCCTGCATCGTGTCGAGGTCGGGAAGATCCTCACGCTCGATCGGATCCTCATCCTCGTCGCCCTGCTCGTCGTCTTCCTCGTCGTGGTCGAACTCCTCGTCGAATTCGTACTCGACCGTGACGCGTCGACCTCCGGGCAGTTCGACAGTCGCGGTGAGCGCGCCGTCCTCATCGGTGTCGATGTCATCGAGATCGATCATGAGAGCCACCTCCTGTCCGCCATGTTCCCACCGGCGCGCCCGAGACGGAAGAGGCTCGTTCCGCGCGGTCGCCATTCGGCACTGCCCTAAGGTCGTGGCATGAGAAGAACGCGCGGACGGGTCGTCGACGTCGACACGCTCGAGGACTTCGACCGCCGTGTCGCGGCCGACGTCCGTTCACTCTCCGGCTGGCGGATGCGTGCACTCGACCTCACAGAGCGAAGCAGCGCCCTGAGGTCGGTCGAGGTCAGCGGAGCCCTGTTCCTGGGCTGCAGCCTGAACCTCGCCGACGAGTCGTCGGTGCGGGCACGCGGCGCGGTGGTGTTCCCGGAGGTGCCTGGCATCCCGATCGACACCTACCGCACGACGTTGTACACGCCCACCGATCTCTTCGACGCCGCCGACTACGGCGACAGCCTCGACGCGCGCACCTACGCCTGGTCGGAGCGCGCGACGTCCAGGGATGCCGCGCTCGCGAAATCGCTGCACGATCACACCATCGATGTCGCGCTCGCCGAGTGGGTCGCCGGCAGGCGCCTCGTCGGCGTCATGGGCGGGCACGGCGTGGTGCGCGGCAGTCGTGAGTACGCCGACGGCGTCGAACTCGGGCAGCGGCTGTCCGCGGCGCTGACCGTCGCGACCGGCGGCGGTCCCGGTGCGATGGAGGCCGTCAACCTGGGTGGGTATCTGGCGGGCCGAGGAGCGGATGCCAGGGAGCGCGCGCTGTCGATGCTCGCCGCGGTGCCGAGCTTCGCCCCCAGCGTCGCCGCGTGGGTCGATGCCGCGTTCGCCGTGCGTCGGGAATTCCCCGACGGCGGCGACTCCCTCGGCATCCCCACCTGGCACTACGGGCACGAGCCGCCCAACCCGTTCGCCAGCGCCATCGCGAAGTACTTCCGCAACGCGCAGCGCGAGGCGATCCTCCTGGAGGTGTGCCAGGCCGGGATCGTGTTCCTGCCCGGCTCGGGCGGAACCGTGCAGGAGATCTTCCAGGATGCCTGCGAGAACTTCTACGCCGACGAGTCGTCGGTCGCGCCGATGATCCTGGTCGGGCGTGAGTACTGGACCGAGCAGTACCCGGCCTGGCCCCTGCTGGCCGCGCTCGCCGCCGGACGGCCGATGCAGCACCACGTGCACCTCGTCGACACCGTGCAGGAGGCGGCCGAGCTGGCCTCGCGTGGCACATGACACCGTGACCCGCCCGGCGAACCGCGGGGATTTGGCGCGACCCCCGGCCGCTGGTAATGTAATTCCTCGGCCGGGGAAATCTTCCCGGGCCACGCACCTCTAGCTCAATCGGCAGAGCAACTGACTCTTAATCAGTGGGTTCAGGGTTCAAGTCCCTGGGGGTGCACGGACAAGTCCCGGTAGATCTCGCCATCTACCGGGACTTCTCTGCATTTCAGGGCCTCAGTTCACATCGTGCGGGCGTGACACCTGGACGATGATCCATCGTTTACCCATCGTTTTGCGGCTGACACCCCGGCTCGGCGAGCTGCCGGCGGAGGCGCTGCTGGTGCACCGGATCCGCAGTCATCCTGGCCCGCCACCATGCGAGCAGCGCGCCCAGCTCGACCACACGCCGGCCCTCGGTGTCGAACGTCATCGGCATGCCGCCGCGGCGCCACCTCTTGATCGTGCGCACAGATCGGCGCACCCGGCGCGCCGCATCCCGATATGTGAGCTGCTCAGCCACGGCTCCCGCCCTCGCGGTCTGGCACGTCTGCCCAGATGATTTCGCGGCCCGCATGGTGCCGTCTGCCGAGGTCTGTTTCGGAGCACGCTTTGCACAGCGTGTACTCGTAGCGCTCCTGCCCGTCGCGAGCCGGGCGGCACCCGCCCGCCCAAAATTGCGTTGGCTGGTGGCAGTCACGGCAGAGCGCGCGCGGGCGCGGCATGTCACCGCCGTAGAGCAGCGCTGGCGGGTCGAGCTCGAACAGTGCATTGCTCACGATGCGCTCCCGTTCTCGCGGTTGGTGACATGCGCCGCCGGGGTATGCGCAGGGCACGGCCACCCGACCCCGACTCCGTTTTCCAGCGTGCATGCGGGCGTGCTCGACAGCAGATACGGCCCGAACGGCAATCGATCCTGATCGACGTGGTATCCCTCGTGCCCAGCCTCTAGCTGGCACACCAGGTCGTACGGCGCGTTCCCTTGCTCCCGATCCCACGGGCTTAGATAACCCACCTTGCGCCCTTCACAGTTCGCCATTCCGGCCCCCGTTCTCGCGGTCTGTGGCCGGGCCGTGCTCGGACACGTAGTGCGCCCTGAGCGCGTTCTTCGCCGACGATTCGGTCATGAATTGGTCTTCGATCTCCTGCCCGCAGTAGTCCCACGCAGCCAGGTAGTAGTGCTGGACGATGACGCTCATAGTGCGCTCCCGTTCTCGCGGTCTGTGACGGTCTCGGGCGGCATCCATTCGCACGCGCACCCGATGCAGATGAACACGAGCTGCGGCCCGCTGTGGTAGCTGTGGTCGCCGTTCTGGCACTCCTTGCAGATCATCCTTTGCTCCCGTTCTCGCGGTCTGTGTGCCCGTACTCGTTGGGCGAATCGCACTCGTCCGAGCGGTGCGGTCGGTAGCAGCCGTGAATGTGGATCGGTGCCGAGCAGGTGCCCGACCCGTCGCACTCACCCGGCGCGAATCCGTCCTCGTCTGCACGGATCTCGCGGTCTGTGGTCTCGTTCTCGTTGACGGGCACCCACAGCAGCGTCACGTGACGATTGAACCCGAACCGGCCTCGGAGGTAATCGGGCTGACCAACCCGCTCGAAGCCGCCATCCGTGGACTGCCACTCATGCCGAGGGAACCCGAACTGCCACTCGGGCACGCCGCCGAACTTCTGCCAGACCCGCTGCTCGTAGACACCGAAGGTCGCGGGGTTCGTCTCGGTCATCACCACGGCCCCGACTGGGAGGGCGTTGATGTCCTCGGGCGTCAGGATTGGCTTCTCGGCGGGTATCGAAGTGTGCGCCTGCTCGACGGCGGAGAGGACCGCGGCGCCGACCGCCTCGAGGTAGTCGTCGTTCGGGAAGTCCCTTCGGAACGCGCCGTAGTTGTGCACCGCGTCCCACGCGGCCTGCCCGATCTGCTTCGTCTGCTCGCTCATGCTGCCCCCTTCGCTCGCAGCTCCGTGTGATCGAACGCGGCGAGCTCGAGCTCGCCGCGGATGCGTTCCACGGTCTTTGGGTTGCAGCCGATCGTCTCGGCTATGCGCCCGTCCGACCACCGCTCACGGTGCAGGCGCCGCACGCACTCGCGACGCTCGGCCGGCGTCAGTCGGGGCCGCTCCCCCATCAGCGCGAGGTCGACGGCCATCTCGTCGACCAGGTCGTCGCTCCCCTCGACCGCCGGCGGCTCGACGTCCGTGTCCGGGTCGTCCCACGCGAGGTCCGGCAGCCACCGGCGCGCCTGCGCGAACCGGACCGCGCGCGTCGACGACGACTTCTCGTGCCATGTCGACGCCGGCGCCTGCACGTCCCACAGCTCAGCGAACAGGGCCGCCACGGCCTGGTGTGTCGCCTTCGTGACCTGGTCGCGGCGCATGAGCGTCGTCATGTTGCTCGCGTGGATGCCGATCCGGGCGGCGATCGCGTTCAGCGACCAGCCGTTGCAGACGAGGGCCTGGATGCGCCGGTGCGTGCCGACCGCCGGGATGACAGCGCCCTCGGGCAGCAGATCGAACGACGGATGCAACGCGAAGATCTTCTCCGCCTTCGCACGCGAGACCCGCTTGAGCGTCTCACCCTTGCGCGGATCCTTGGCGGAGCCCTTACGGCCGTAGATCAGCTGACTGATGGCGGTGTTGCCGACGCCGGTGAGCTCGGCGATGCGCTTCCATCCAAGCCCGAAGGCTTGCAGCGTCTCGACGTGTGCGCGAACGGGGGCGGCGTCGACGAGGCCGCTGTCGAACGTGCCGTAAAGGTGCCGGCGTCGGCGCTTCTCCTCGCGGGCACGGGTGGCCTCTGTGCAATCGTCGCACCGGCACCGGTGGATCGCATAGCAGGTGCCGGTCTGGTCGTGCTTGTGGTCGGGCGGGCAGATGAACCGGGCGGAGCGCTGCTCGGTGTGCTTGCGGCAGAAGTCGCGACCGTCATCCTCGCGTGACCAGCCGCGCGCCGGGTGGAACGCCTCGGCCTTGCAGTAGCGGGCGTCGCAGGCGACGCGGATGCGCTCGCGGACGCTCACGACGTCTCCTCGCAGTCGGTGCAGTCCTCGGCGACCTCGAGCACGCGGTGCCAGGGGAACGACGGGTTCAGTATCGACGCGTGCTGCTCGCACGGGATCACGCCGGGCGCGGTCGGCTCAGCCGGCACCCTCGTGCAGTGAGCTTCGTGGCCGTGTGCGCGGCGTGCTTCGTCGACGGCTGCCTTCACGATCTGGGGGACGGTGACGACGTCCTGCCCGCAGGTGCGGCACGTCGCCGTCCAGCGCTTCACACCGTCGACCTCGACGGGGCGGAGGGGTGGGTATGAGAGCGGCATCAGCGTGCCTCCTTGTCTGCTGCGGCGGCGTGGCAGTCGGTGCAGGTGACGTCCTGCCAGGCCGCGGTGCGGGTGGTCTTGCGGCCGCAGTACGCGCGGCCGCGGTTGATGTCGGGGGCGCACACGCGCTCGCTCGTCATAGCGCGCCCCGTTTCAGGACGACCACCTTGGCGCCCATGACCTGCGCGGCATCCCACGACGAGCGGCCTTCACCGTCGTACGCGCGGTACCAGTAGCCGGTATCCATCGCCGGCCCTTGCTGCCACACGTCACCGTGCCCGTCGATCACGACCGAGCGGGCGGGAAGGTCGTCGAGCACGCGCTGAGTGCGGGCGATCGGCGTCGCCAGGGCGCTCACGCCGCCACCGCCTCGGCGTGGCACGCGCAGTCGCACACCGTGAACTCGTCGGCCGCGCCGTCCCATGCGCGGCCGTCGCACGCGGTGTGCTTCCCGTCGCGGCAGTCCGGGCCCAGCGCACGCACGGTCGCCGCTGGCGCGTACGTCGCACCGCAGACCCGACACTCCGCCTCACCTGTGTCGCCAAGGATCCATGCGACCATGACGGCCTTCTCGCCGCAGAGGGTGCAGCGGCGGCGGTGCGCGGGCCGCTCCACGGGCGGTGAGTCGATCCACCGGGCGAGCGCGCCGCGGATCAGTCCGAACAGGTGCTGCTCGCTGTCGGTGAGCGCGAGCGGGTGGATGCGCGGGCTGTGGTCGGTGAGCCATGCCACGATCCCCCACGCGGCTCTGTACGCGGCGTCCGCGTCGAGGCGCGCCGGGATGCCCTGGATGCTGCCGCGGGCCATCCACGTGTCACCGGCGGCCAGCGGTGCCGGCTCCTGCAGTCGGTGGGCGATGTCGAGGGTGTACTCGGCGAGCGCCGCCCACAGGTCATCGGCGGCATCGACGGGGTCGAGGCGGATCGGGGCTGGTGCTGCTCCCCCGCCGCCGCTGATCCGGTCGTTGCTGATCGCCCGCACCGAGGCGGGCACAGCGGCAGCGCGGAGGTGCTCGATGATGACGGGCACCTGGTCGAGGTGCTGCTCGTACCGTTCCGTCCAGCGGCGCAGCTCCGCGGCGGAGATGTCGTCCATCGTGATCATGACGGCTCCTTGTCGGGCAGGTTGCTGAGGGTGGTGTCCCACCAGATACCGGCGGGAGTGTTCAGCGCCTCGAGGCGCACGCGCTCGCCGGTGAGCTCACGGATCACCCAGCGGACGTTGCCGACCGTGAGCATGTCGTCGACCTGCCACGTCGTCGTGGGCCGGCGGGGCGTGAGCGTGGTTGTGATGGTCATGCGGTGGGCTCCTCAAGCTGGTAGCGGCGGGCTTCGTGTGCTGCGGCGGCGAGCTCACCGGCAAGCTGGTGCGCTTCGGGGACGGTGAGCTGCTGCATGATCCGTTCCCGGCCGCGGAGCACGGTGAGCTCGACGGTGAGGTCGTCGGCGACGTCGACGGCGGCGATGGTCTGCAGGGTGCTGCGGGTGATGGCCATGGGTGGTCCTTTCTCAGAAGGGCGGTTCGGTGACGACGGGGGCGGGTGGTTGCGGTTCGGCGAGCACGACGTTCGGGCCCGGCCAGACGGTCCCGCACTTGTGCTCGGCGTGCACCGTCCCGTCCATCGGGGCGCGTGGCCACCAGCGGGACCGGTGCGAGGTGACCTTCCGCCCGGCGTGCTCGTGTAGCTGCCACAGGTCGCGGCCGGTGATGATGCACGCGGTGATCTGCTCGAGCGACAGGACGGTGAGGTCGAGGCGGGGCTTGCCGACGACGAGGTCGAGTTCGTAGTCCCACCGCACCTCGAGCACGCGGGCTTTGCAGCGCGGGCACGTTCCGACGAGTGGTGTCGTGGCGGTCACTTCTCCCACCAGCTCTCCGCAGCGTCGGTCTCGCCCTCGGGGGCGTAGAGGTGCAGGTTCGTGTAGAAGCGGCGACCGTTCGAGCGGGTCGACTCGATTCCGAACCGTTGCTTCAGCTGCCGGCCGAACGACTGCGACGACATCGCGTCCTCGTGCTGTTCCCGGCACCAGGCGTCGTATGCGCGGCGGAGCTCGCTGGTCTCGGTGCGCACGAGCTCGCCACCGCCGACGCGGCAGCGTTCCTCGACGAACCGTCCGAGGTGGTCCTCCTCCGCCCGGTACTCGGACGTCGCGGCGAGGACCTCATCGGGGGTGCGCAGCCCGTCGATGGCGTAGTCGACCGCGCCCTCGATGATCCAGTGGAGGATCCCGGGGCCTTCCTCCTCGACGAGGCGGTGCTGCAGGTTCTCGATCTTCTTCTCGTCGGGCACGATGTGCGTGAACGGGATGAGCCGCAGGCGCCGCCAGAACGAGTTCCCACCGGTCTGCACCTCCGGCTGCGAGTTGCCGAGCAGCCAGAACGTGTGCGACGGGATGTAGTCGAAGAAGTCCTGCCGCATGAAACGGGCGGTGATCGTGTCGCCACCGGTGAGCTGCTTCACCTTCGCCTCATCGAACCGGGTGTTCTCGTTGATCTCCGACGCGACGACGATCCGCCGGCCCTGCAGGTTCGCGAGCTCCGTCTCGTGCTTGTCACGCCCGGCGACCAGGAACCCCTGCGGGGCGGTGGTGCCATAGTCCCCGGCGATCGCGAGCAGCACTTCAGCGAAGACGCCCTTGCCGTTTCCACCGGGGCCGTGCGCGAACGGGAGGATGTGCTCGAGCACCTCGCCGATTAATGTCAGGCCCGCGAGGCGCTTCACGTACCGTTCGAGGGGTGCGTTCGACTGGAACGTCGTCGCGAGGAACTGGTCCCACAGCGGCGTCGGCATCTCCGGGTCGGGTGCGACGCTCGTCTGCTTCGAGTGGAACAGGCCCGGTGTGCCGGCGGCGATCGCCCCCGTGCGGAGGTCGACGACCCCGGCGGGGGTGTTCAGCTGCCACGGGTGCTGGTCGAACTGTGCGGCGGCGATCCGCATCGCGGGGGTCGAGCGGGCCAGGCGGACGGCGTCGGCGATCGCGCGTGCGCGCATCGACTTCAGCCGCCACTGCTTCAGCATCGCGTTGTCGGTGGGGATGCGGCGGATCACGTCGCGAGCGGCTTCGATCGCAGGCCCGTCGTCCGGGTGCCACTTCCACCGGTTCCCCTCCCACGTGACCCACTTCCCCGCGTCGGGTACATACCGGAGCGTCGCCGCGTACTCGGCGACAAGGAGGCGGGCGTTGCCGTCGTCGGTGAGGTCAGCGGCATCGGATCCGATCACCGTCGCGGAGTCGCCGGTGGGTACGGTGTTACCGAGCACTGCGAGCTGCGTGCCCGTCGACGTGGTGCGCGACGGTGGGGTGAGCTGGCGGGGAGCACGGTGCCCGTGGCCGGCGTCGGCGAGAGCCTTCGCCGCGGCGGCGTGGTCACCGCGGTGCTGCAGCAGTGCGTACGCCCCGAACTTCGTGTACGGCACCTCCGGTTCGAACTCGGTCGACGAGGTGAACACGAACAGGCGGTCGCGGTCGTCGGCGCGGCCGGTCGTCGCGCTGATGCCGTCCTTCTTCCCCGGCCGGCGCCAGTAGCGGGTGCGGCCGCGGGTGAAGACGAGCGTCCACCCGACGAGGATGTCGGCCCAGTCGGTGGTGTTCTCGTAGTCGTCGCCGGGGGTGACGTCGCCGTCGGCGTGCTGGTAGCTGGTCGACCACTTCGCATCCACCGGCCCGGCGACGGGTGCGGGGTCCTCGATCGGCATGGAGTCCATGACGGCGTGCAGGACGGCCTGCACCTGGTCACGCTGCTCGCGGGTGATCGCCGGGACGGTGTCGGGCCCGCCGGCGAGACGCACGTAAGGGCGGCCGGTGTCGTGCACCTTCCCGCTCGACGGGGCGAGCACGACGAACCCGCCGGTTCCGCGCGTCTCAGCGAGCGTCTCCCGGTACGGCGGCTCAGGGACAGGCCGCTGCGCGATCTTCGTGTTCCCTGGCACGTCGGCGTCGGTGATCCGGTAGAACAGGTGCAGCCCGCCGGAGGGTGACTGCTCGGACCACCCGGTGACGAGCTGGTCGTAGAGGCCGCGCAGCCCCGATCCGTCGAGCAGGTCGAGCACGTCGCCCATGAGCGACATCGCCTTCCCCTCGACCTCGAGCATCTCGACGCCACCGAACCCGGTGACGAGGCCGATGCCCTGCTCGAGCGCGTCGTTGTCGAACCAGCCGTGCAACTGCTCGACGGTCGCCGCGGTGGTGGTGTGCTGCTTCCAGGCGATGCGGGGCCGCTTGGTGCCGTCGGCCGCGACTGGCACGACGGACAGACCCGCGGCGTGGAGAGCGAGCGCAGTGTCGAGGAGATGATTCGTTGTTGTCACGTGCCTCTGGTCCTTCACGAGGGGACAGCGCGCGGTCGCGGCAGAGGCGGCAGGATGATGCGGGATCAGAACGGCGTGTCGGCGTGCGCGTCATGCGCGGCGATCTGCTCCGCCGTGGTGCCGAGCGCCGCAGCGATCGACGCCTCCGGAATGCCGGCGGCACGCAGCTGCGCGAGCTGCCCGATCTGCTCGGGGGTGAGCCAGGATCCGGGCTGCTGCGCGGCCGGAGCTGCTGCGGGGGCCGGGGCGGCCTGCACAGGCTGCGGGACCGCCTGAGGGGCCGGAGCAGCGGCAGGTGCGGCAGCCTGCGCGGCGGCGGGCGCCGGGGTGGCGGCGGTGGGCTGGGCGAACGCGCTCGCACCCGGCGTGTACTGCGCCTGGTAGAGCTTCGCCGGGTTCGCCGGATTCTTGCTGTTCGGGTCGTTGCCGATGAACGTCACCGTCAGCTGCCCGCCCGCCGCGACATCCGACGCACCCGACGCGCGGATCGCATCCCCGATCGCCTTCTTCATGTTCTTGCTGGCGACGTACAGGGTGCGCTCGCCGTCGTCGTTGCCGTCCTCACGGAGCGTGGTCTGCAGGTTCACGAGGATCTGCATCTTCGGGTCACCGTTGGGCCAGAAGTCCGGCTCCTGAGTGCCGAACTTCGTCTGCTGACGCTCGGTCGTCGCGCCAACCACGGTGCCGGTGATCGAGTCGCCGACGTTCGTGAACTTGACGCCCTTGCTGCTGGAATCGAACAGAGACATGTCTTCTCCTAGTTGGTCTTGCTGAACAGGTTGATTACGGGTGCGAGCACCGGCTGCGGCGTCGCGGGGACCGGGCGCGCCGGGCGTCCGGAGTCAGAGGGGTCCGGGCAGGACGGATGCACACGGTGCCCGTCCTGAATCACGGACCTCGCGAGCGGCAACCCGCACGCACCACACGGCACCAGCGCGGCCACGGGCGCGACCGGCTGGGCGCCGTCGTCGAACAGGGACAGGCGGCCAGCCTTCTGCTCGGCACGCCGGTCGGCCTTGCACCACGAGCACCACTCGTCATCGCAGAACGGCGCGGTGCGCAGCGCGGCGTCGAGGCCAACGACCTGCAGCAGAGCCCACAGGCGGTTCGCGCGGCCCAGCGCATCGAGCGCGAGGTGCGGGTCGTGCGGCTCCGACCAGAAGTACGCCTGGTGCAGCTCACCGTCACGCGGGAGGAACGCGATCGCCACCGCACGGCACGGCCCCCAACCGCCGTCGTCGGTGAACCCCTTGCCGTACAGGTGCGCCTGCACCCGGTACTGCTGCGACGGGCCGTGCAGCCGGTACTTCGCGAGCTGCTTCGCGCCGACGACCTTGTGGTCGATGACGGTGCCGGTCGGCACGTGGTACAGGTCGGAGTGCCCGGTGATCGGGGTGTCGCCGATACGTCCGACGGTCACCTGCCACTCGGTAACCCACTCGGTGTTCGCGACGTCACCGCCGCCACGGTTCGCGGCGTCGAACCACCGCTCGAGCTGATCGTGCATCGCCGTGCCGATCGCAGGCTTCCACGCCGGGCCCCGCTGCGGCTCCTCTTCACCGGCGAGCTTGCGGAGCATCCACCGGTCGCACGGCTTGCCGAGCTCGGACGGGCCGATCCGCTTCTGCAGCGACCGCGGGTGCGCGGTGATCCCGGCGTTGATCACGCCGAGGTAGAGGTCTTCGACGCCGGTCATGCGCTGATCGCCTTCTGGTTCGTCCGATAGACGGCGTACATGGTCTGCCCCTTGGCGTCGACCATGTACGGGAGCATCACCTCGTCGAGCGTGGCGAGCTCGGCGTCGATGAGCGCCGACTGCGCCTCGAGCCAGTCCTTCGCGATCCGCCACGCGACTCGCGCGGCCTGCTCCGGGGTGCGCTGCGCAGGCTTGACGGCAGGGTCCTTCGAGAGCGCGGCGAGCACGCCTGCGGTGCGCACGGGGAGCTCGAAGTCGCGGAAGCCGTAGTCGGTCTTCATGGTGAAGCCGAGGCCCGCCGCGACGCCCGCCTCGTCATATAGCGTCGAGATCCGGGTGACGCCGCGCCGCGCGAGCGCCGCATTGATCTCGCCCATCGTCTTCTCGACGGCGATCCCCGTGGTGTAGTTCATGATCGGCACTTGGTGCTCCTTTCCGTGCCGGCCGACGACTCGAACGTCGGTGTGTGCCACTCCGGCAGTGCTCCTGCTGGTCAGACGACGACGGACTTCGCGCCGCGCACCTTGTACTGCTCGAGCGCGTTCGGCACGAACGACTTCTCCACCGCGCCCTTGTCGATCGACGTCTTCGTGACGTACAGATCCGGGTACTGCTCAGCCGGGTAGTCCCTCTCGACCGCCGGCAGCGACAGCCGCGAGTACTCACGCACCTGCACCTTCGTGCCGGCCACGTCATGCGTGCCGACCTCCAGCTGGGCGAGGATCTTCGCGTCCACCGCCTCGATCTCGTCCTTGATGTACTCGGCGTCCGCCTTCAGCGCCACGCGCCGAGCGACCAGCTCGGGCAACGACGCCTCAGCAGCCGGCGCCTGCGTAGCGGCCATGGCGGGGTGCGGGATGGGAGCGGGCATGCTCATGATCAGTCGTCCTCTCGATCGGTGATGGGGTCTTCGTCGACGACCTCGGCGTCCACGACGTCGTCATAGGGGTCGGCCAGCTGCTCGAGCGAGAGCGGCTCGCCGATGGCGGGCTCCTCGTCAACGTCGGGCAGGTCGAGGGGCTGCTTCACGTGCTTCACGCGGTCGTCGTGCAGCTGCAGCAGCAGCTCACGCACCGCGACGTCGGACTCCGCGTCGACAGCGATCTCGACGTGCACGAGCTCGATCTTCGGCACCCGCTGGAAGTCCTCGTTCGAGAGGATCTCCTTCGTGCGGACGAGCGCCACGATCGGCACGTATTCCTGGCTGGTGTAGATCCCGAGCAGGTGGCGAGTGTTCGCCTCGAGCCCGTTCTCGTCGTGCTCCTTCGGGAGCGTGGCGGCCAGTCTGACCATGGTGGGAACCTTCTTTCGTTGTCAGGTGGTACAGGTGAATCAGGACGGCCAGTCGACGCGCGCGAACGCCGTCGCCTGCCCATCCGTGAACGGGTGCTCGAAGCCGAGCCAGTGCGCCCCAGCCGCAGCCAGCGCGAGCGCATCCGCGGCGTTGTCGTCGACGACCGTCACGCCCGGGTGCTGAGCGCGGACCGTGGCAAGCACGACCGCCTTGCCCGCGTTGCCGGCACCGGTGGCGAGCTTCGCCCGCTGCGACGGCGTCACCGCGACCACCGGGCCGCGGGCCATCAGCTGATCGATCAGCCACCACGTCAGCGCGTGCCGCTCCGCCTGCGCCCCGTACTGCTGGCGCGCGTTCGGCAGCTCGATCACCGACACACCCACGCGGCGCGGCAGCGGGTCGAGAATCGCGGCGATCGCCTCACGCAGCCGGCCACGGCGAGCGGCCAACGTGCCACCGCGATTCGCGGTCTTCACGCGACGGGTGAGCTTCTCCCCCGTCGCCGTGTCGACCGTCGCCACGCCCGTGCATGTCAGGGACGGGTCCACGCCAAGCGCGATCACGAGAGCACCAGCCCGACGATCAAACCGACCACCGCCGTGACGGCGAACGCACCGCAGATGATGATCCACACCATCGCCACCGCACTCACCTCCACCAGCGCCGGCATCCGCCCGTACCCAGCGACCACAGACGCGGCGGGAACCGGCGCCAGAGCGTCGCGCTCCGCAGCGTCGAGCTCCGCATCGATCCGCGCATACGCCGGGTCGTCGGAGAACCAGAAGTCGCGGGTGAACACCCCGAACGACCAGAGCAGCGCGACGACCGCGCCCGTGCCGAGCAGCAGCACACCGTTCGCGCGCATCGTCACCAGCACGGTCACGAAGCAGACGAGGGCGAGCAGCGCGGACCCCAGCCGGATCAGCGGCAGCGCCGACCCGATCACGACGCCACCCCACGATCGATGACCGTGCCGCGCAGCTGCTCCGCACGCCGAGCCGCCTCGACCGCGTTGTCCGTGCGGATCACGTGCTCGCCGGCAGCGGACGTAACGACGTACCGCTCGCTCACGATGCCACCTTCTTCACGACGTCGTAGTCCACGATCTCGGCAGCCAGATGCGCGTCGAGCTCGTCCTGAAACCAGCTATTCAGCCGGCCACGCTTGTGCGGCTCGGGGAACGTGCCGGCGGCGAGCTTGTTCCGCAGCGTCTGCACCGCGATACCGCAGTACTCGGCAGCAGCACGCGTGTCGAACGCGCGACCACGTGATGCTGGCGCAGGGGTGTGCAATAAGGTGATATTCGACATGGGAGGTTCTGTCTCTCGTGTTCTGAGGCCGTCGCGGTGCTACGCGGCGGCCTTCTTCCTGCCGTGCTCGGCGTTGAGCTCGCTCGCTGCGATCACTCCCTCGATGAGCTGAGCCATCGAGGTGTTGAGCGACCGCGCGATGATGTCGAGCTCGTCGAGCGACATCGGGGACGGGTTGACGTCGTGAAGACGTCGCGACAGGGTCCGCATGGGGATCCCCGTCGTCGTGGAAAGCCACTCCTGGGTGACGCCGCGCTGCTTCAGCAGCTTCTTGATGCTCTGCGAGACCCGAGTGCTGATCGTTGCGATTGCCATATGGCAACTGTAAGCACTGCTATTGCCACTTGGCAACCCGTCTGCCAGTATTGGCACATGCCTACAGGTGCACGCCCCATTCCGGGACCACTCAGCCACGAAGTCGCGCGGATCCTCCGCACCGCCATGAACGACCAAGGCCGGCAACTCAAGGACGTCGCGAAGACCGCTGATATCTCCGCCTCGCAGCTGTCCCGAGTGTTCAACGGGCTCAAGGTGTTCACCCTCGACCAGCTCGACGCCGTCTGTGCCGCACTAGACCTCTCCACCGCGATGGTGATCGCGAAAGCAGACGCAGCTACCGCTGATCGTCCGCTGCCGCGCATCGCTCCCCTGCCGACGATCCCTCGAATCGGCGTCATCGGCTTCAATGTCGGCGCCCACGACGAGGATCAAGCCCTGGCCGCGTCAGACGACGCCGACTGGCAGGCGCGCCAGGAGCACGAGAACGAGTGAGGGGACTCATGAAGCCACTGAACGACCGGAGCGTCTACGACTGGATCGCCGACCTCGGCGTCGACCTGATCTACACCAGCGACATGCCAGCGCACCGCCTCGGCGCATACCTCGACGACCAGCGCATCATCCTCTGCCGGCCCAACCTCACCCACCCGCTCGAGCAAGAGACCCTGCACCACGAATACGTGCACGCACTGCACCGCGACCGCTCCTGCCACCCCGCCATCGAATGGCGAGCATGGCGAGAAGCCGCGCGCCTCATCGTCGACCCGCTCGCCTACGCCCACGCCGAACGCATGAGCCTCGACGCCAGCTACATCGCGCACGAGCTCGGCACCACCACCAAGATCATCGAAGCATTCCGGCGAGCCATCCTCCGCGGCGAAATCCTCACACAGGTCGCATGATGGCCCGCCCACCACTCGAACTCGAAACCTGGGGACGGATCCGCCGCACCACCCTCAACGGCCGCCCCGCCGCCATCTGCCGATACCGCGACAGCGACGGCATCACCCGCCTCATGCAACGCCAAGGCCGAACCCCCGCCGAAGCCGAACGCAACCTCATCCGCGCACTCAAACAACGCCTCGCCCCCGCCGGCGACGACCTCACCCGCGACTCCACCATCCGCCACACCGCCACCCAATGGCTCGACCGCATCGCAGGCGACGACCTCGCCACCGCCACCCTCCGCCGCTACACCGACGTCACCACCCGCATCATCATCGGCGGCATCGGCGACGTCCGCCTCGGCGAGCTCACCGTCCCCCGCGCCGACCGCTTCCTCACCCGCGCACGCACCGCGCACGGCGACGCCACCGCCCGCACCGTCCGCACCTGCCTCCTGCAACTGCTCACCTACGCCGTCCGCCAAGGCGCGATCGACCGCAACCCCGCCGAAGCCGCCCAGACCATCACCGTCAGGAAGAAGGCCGAAGTCGCGCTGCGCGCCGACGACATCCGCCACATCCGCGCCCTTCTGCGAGCACGCGACGAAGGCACCGACAAGCAAGGCCGCCGCCGCTACACCCAGATCGGCGACGTCGCCGACATGTACCTTGCCACCGGCGCCCGCACCAACGAAGTCCTCGCCCTCCACCACGACGACATCATCCTCGACGCACCCATCCCCTACGTCCGCCTCGACAAGACCCTCATCGTCCGCGACGACGGGAAGCTCGACGTGCAACCCAAGCCGAAGACCGACGACTCCGTCCGCGACGCGAAGCTCCCACCGACCGCCGTCACCATGCTGCTCCGCCGTCGCATCGACGCCACGAGCGACATCGTCTTCCCCTCCTCCACCGGCACCTACCAGTGGGACAACAACCTCATGCGCCAATGGAAGACCGCGCTCGCCGGCACCCCCTACGCGCACGTCACCCCCACCACCTTCCGGAAGGCCGTCGCCACACTCCTCGCCGAACAGATCGGGAGCGAAGCTGCAGCCGACCAGCTCGGCCACTACGACGACGCCGTCACCAAGAAGCACTACATCAAGCACCGCAAGCAAGGACCAGACGCCGCACGCGAGCACCTCGAGCAGTTCTTCCAACCCGGCAGCTGAACACGCCGGCGTGTCGCATTTGCGGCCACTCCGGTGTCACCCCCTAGCTTGATGGTGAGCAGGACTGACAGAACGCCCCGAAGCCGCACGGCCGGGGCGTTCGTCGTTTCCAGCCACGTGCGGCGCCGGCCAACGGGCACGGGAACCGCCCGCCGCCGGCGCTGCACGAATCGGTCACTCCCCTCGCTGCCACACAGTGACCGATATTCGCCACAGTGACCGATAAGTGACAGATCGAAAACGGCCACTGTCACTCCGAAACCCGCAGAAACACGCGGATCTAGAGCCACAGTGACCGATAGTGACAGTAATTCCCAATTGGTACAGCTCTTTGATTACTAGTAACTAGGGGACCCAGTTAAACGCGCGCAGGGAACCCTCAACCCCCGAAACGGTCACTACTGTCACTGGCCCCCTTCTCCACGCCCCTCGACGAGGTGAAGCCATGAGCACCCGCAGCATCCGCGACGGCACAGGACACCGCGCCTACCGCCGCCAGCAGGCCGCACTGAAGCGCCGCACCAAAGCCGAGAACCTGCCCTGCGGGTACGGGTCCGCGCACGGCTGGGGCTGCGGGGAGCCGATCGACACCGACCTGCCACCCACCGACCGGATGAGCTTCACCGCCGACCACGACAACGCGCTCGCGAACGGCGGACGCCTCGTCGGGCAGGTGCTCGTCCCCATGCACCGCCGGTGCAACGCGCTCAAGAGCGACCACGCAGCAGCGGAGATCTGGGAGGCGAGCTGACCTCAGGTCAGATCGTCGTACTGGACGGTCCCCTGCATCGCGTTGTAAAGGGACTCCATGCCGTTCACCGCGCCCTGCTTGGACGTGTACGTCTCGCTCGTGACCAGCGTCTGGCCGTTGCCCGCGACGACGGTGAAGTAGAACGGCTGCGAAGCGCTCGTCGACCGCTTCAGCTTGATCGCACCCATGTAGTCCTCCTCGTTGAGTAGTTCAGGTGAGGCTATCGGGACCGCACGACCGATACCAGCATGAAGGAGCCGGGCATCATGAACAGCAGCCATCGAGCCGACGTCATCATCGCCGACGGAGACCCGACTCCCGAGCAGGGGCAGCTCGCCGAGATGTCCGAGCCTGTCGAGGCCGCCGACGTCGCACCAGATCCTGCCCGTCGCTTCATCGTCCTGGCGCCTACCAAGCAGGCTGGGGCCGAGTACGCCGAGAACATGGGCATCCACCCCGTCGCGATCGTCACACCGCGCAGCCCCCACGGCGCACGCGGCATCACCGCCGACGAGATCATCGAAGCCGACGGCCTCACCGCCACCGAGCACACCGACCTCATGACCGAGGTCATGCCGGCGCTCTACACCACGCGAGAGGCGGTCTGAGCATGGCTGCCAACGTCGCCACCATCACGGGCAAGGTCCTCATCCAGATCGCCGACGGCGAGCCGGTCGAGGTCGGCACCGTCGAGATCCCGATCTACGTCGGCACCGAGCGCCCCAAGGCCACCCGTGGCCGGGGCATCGGCACTGTCAGGCACGTCACCCAGAACGGCATCCACGTCTGCGTGCCATGCGAGCGATGCTCGAGCGATCGACACTGCGCACACAACTGCCCAGCGATGGCCGAGGCTGCGCGGGCCGACGCTGCACCCGAGGGGGACTCATGACCCCGTGGGACCTGATCGTCTGGGCCCTGGCAGCCTCCCTGTCGCTCGTCATCGCAGGCTTCGGCGTCGCGCTCGCCATCATGCTCGTCAGGGCCGCACAGCGCAGCTGACAGGCTCCCAGCCTGCCCCTGCACCGAGGCCGCACCCGAATCGCCAGAAAATCCAGAGGCACCCCGACGCTGCCCACCTCCCGCGCGGTCCTGGCAGATCTCTCCGGGGGTCATTTCACGCTTTGGGTCCAATTGAGCCCGAGGGGGTCCCGATATGGCTCGTCCCCTTGCTCCGCATGGGACCGTGGCCGCGTACAAGCGGCATCTGCGGCATGGTGAGGAGCCGTGTGTCCCATGCCGGGACGCGAAGCGCCACGCACGCCGTCAGGAGTACCGCGTATCGCGCGGCCGGAAGGGCGAAGCAGCCGAGGCGGAGACACCGCCGGCGGATTCCGCGCCAGGTGATCGAGGCAGCCTCGAGCTGATCGCAGAGACGCTGCGCACGTCGATGCTGGCGGTCGCGAAGCAGTCGCCGGAGAAGGTCGCGCCGATCGCTCGTGAACTGCGGGCGACGCTGCTCGCCATGGAGGCCGGCACTGAGAAGCCCAAGGAGGCGAGCCTTGCCGACCAACTCGCCGAAGCCCGCGCTGCTCGGGCTGCAAGAGCCTCGGGTTAGGACGCTCCCGACCACAAGGGTCGGGTCCCTGTTCGAGGACGTGCTCGACATCTGCGACCTCGCACGGCTGCGCAACGATCCGTGGCAGGACGGCGCGCTCGAGGCGATCACGTCGATCGACGACGACGGTCTGTGGGCCGCGACGGAGTTCGGCATCCTGGTCTCGCGCCAGCAGGGCAAGGGCAACATCCTCCTGCCATGGGAGCTCGCTCACCTGTTCCTGTGGCCGCGAGACGATGGCGCACCGAAGCTCATCGGGCACACCGCGCACGAGACGCGCACGGCGCGTGAGGCGTTCCTGCGCGCGAAGCGCACCATCCTCGCCGTCCCGTCGCTGCGGCGCCAGCTGCTCGGCGGCGGCCGCCAGACAGCGCAGGGCGTGTCCGGTATCTCGACGGGCAACGGCAACTGGACCATCGAGCTCGAGAACGGCAACCGGCTCGTGTTCTTCACCCGTACCGGTGGTGCCGGCGTCGGTATGTCGTTCGACGTGCTGATCGTCGACGAAGCGCAGCACTCCCCGCTGACAGTCCTGGAGGCGCTGCTGCCGACGACTGACGCGTCCCCGAACAAGCAGATCCTGTTCACCGGCACGGTCCCGAAGGAAGACCAGGACGGCGAGTACTTCGAGGGCCTGCGCGATCGCGGCCGCCGAGGCGGGTATCCGCGCACCGGCTGGATCGAGCACACGCCGGTCGGCTCCGACGACCCGGACACCGCGGCGAAGCTGGACCTCGGCGACCCACAGGTGTGGCGCGAGGGCAACCCGGGCCTCGGCATCCGCCTGGCGTGGAAGACCGTCGAGGACGACTGGGAACGCATGGGGCAGACGAGCCCCGAGGCCTTCGCGCGTCAGCGGTGCTCGGTGTGGCCGAACCGCCGCGCGGAGGTCGCGACGAAACTGTCCGATCTGAACCTCGAGGTGTGGAAGCGTCACGCCGACGAGACCGCCGGTGTAACTGGCGACGGTGTTGTTCTGTCGCTGGCGTTAGGTCGTGGTGGCGGGTACGGCACCATCGGTGCCGCGGTGCGCATCGACTCCGACTCCATCGCGGTCGAGCACATCCACACCGAAGCCGGCACCCGCTGGATCGCCCCGAAGATCAAGGAGCTGAAGGCGCTGCACGGCAACGCGCTCGTCGTGCTCGACGCGAAGAACGCAGCCGCCGTGATCGGCGCGCTCGACGCCGCCGGGATCAAGTACCTGGCGATGAACCTCGACGAGATCGCCGCAGCGCACACGCTGTTCATCGAGCACGTCAACGCGGGCCTGGTGCCGCACCGCCCGCAGGCGGAGGTCACGCGCTCGCTCGAGCTGGCGACGACGCGGAACATCGGCCGCGCTGGTGTGACGTGGGAGCAGTCCGACCCTACGAAACCCGTCTCGATGGCGCAGGCGGTCACGTGGGCGCTGTGGGGCGTGCTCAAGTCCGAGGCGTCCCCACAGAAGAAGACACCGCCGCCACCGAAAGCAGCAGTACTCAAACGCGAAACCGTCGCGCGAGCCCAACCGGATCTCGCAACTGCGATGTTCTGAACGAAGGAGGTCCCGCCTTGCCTGAGATCGGATACCAGGCGGACGCCGGCCTTCTCGGATGGGGGAAGCTCGTCGCGGACACGCACGAAGAGAACCCAGACCTTCAGTGGCCGAACTCGATCAACGTGTTCGACCGGATGCGCCGCGAAGACCCGCAGGTGAAGTCCGTGCTCCGCGCGGTGACGTTGCCGATCATGCGCACCGAGTGGGCGATCGATGGCACCGGATGCGACCCTGACGTCGTTGCGCACGTCGCCGGCGACCTCGGTCTCCCCATCAAGGGGCAGGCTCCCACCGCTCCGCTGCGCATCAAGGGCCGCTTCTCGTTCGTCGAGTTCCTGCGCCTGGCGCTGCTGAAGCTCATCTACGGGCACAGCTTCTTCGAGCAGGTGTACGACCAGTCGTCCGGGGCGACGCATCTCGCCAAGCTCGCGTGGCGGCCGCCCCGGACAATCTCCGACATCGAGGTCGCGAAGGACGGCGGCCTCGTCGCGATCAAGCAGTACGGCGCGGGCGGCAGGAGCGACGTGAAGATCCCCGTCGATCGGCTCGTCGCGTTCGTCAATGAGCGCGAGGGCGCCAGCTGGATCGGCGAGTCACTGCTCCGCTCGGCCTACAAGATGTGGCTTCTCAAGGATCGGCTGCTACGCATCCAGGCCCTCGTGGCGGAACGCAACGGCCTCGGCCTTCCGGTATACACCAGCGCGGAAGCTCCGGAGTCGGCCTCTTTCGAGGAGGCCGTGAAGTGGCTCGACGAGCAGATCGCCGACGGTCTCGCGATCGCGAAGGGCGCTCGTGCAGGTGAAGCATCCGGCATCTCCCTGCCGTACGGTGCGAAGTTCGACCTCGTCGGCGTCACCGGCAAGATCCCCGACCTCGACAAGCCGATCCGGTACTACGACGAGCAGATAGCTCGTGCGGTGCTCGCGCACTTCCTGAACCTCGGCACCGAGACCGGCTCGTGGGCGCTCGGCGCCACGTTCGCGAACTTCTTCACCGACTCGCTTAACGCGGTCGCGCAGCAGGTCGCCGACGTCGTGAACCAGCACGTCATCGAGGACCTCGTCGATCACAACTGGGGGCCGGCTGAGCCCGCGCCGCGGCTGGTGCCGGCGGCGATTGGTGAGCAGCAGCAGGTGACCGCTGAGGCGATCAAGGCACTCATCGACTCGGGTGCAGTCGTCGTCGACGGCCCGCTGCGTGCGTACGTGCGGGACAAGTTCGGCCTGCCCGTGGAGGAGAGCACCGACGAAGAAGGCGACGAGGAGGCGATGCGAAAGCTCGCCCGAGCGGTCGCCGAGACCGCGCAGAAGGTCTACCTGGCGACGGACAAACCGCCGCTGCGACAGGACGAAGCCCGCGACATCATCCGCGCCGCCGGCGCTGACCTCGACGGGGACGGCCCTGACGTGAGCCGCATCCCATCGACTGAGGCTGAGGAGGCCGCATGAACCCGTTCCGACCCGCCGGACGCGCGAGCGCCGAGCGGACCCCCATCCGCGCCGAGCTGCCGTCTGCTAAGACGAGCGGCACCACGGCGACGCTTCGGCTCTACGACCCGATCGACAGCTGGGGTGAATGGTGGGGGGTCTCCGCGAAGGAGTTCGCTCGCGTGCTCGACGAGCTGCCCGACGACGTGACCGAGATCCGGCTGCTGATCAACTCGCCTGGCGGGGAGGTGTTCGAGGGCATCGCGATCATGAACGCGCTGCGCTCGCACCCGGCGAAGGTCACCGCGATTGTGGAGGGCATCGCCGCATCGTCGGCGTCGTTCATCGCCGCCGCGGCGGACGAGCTCGTGATGATGCAGAACAGCCAGCTGTACATCCACAACGCCTGGGCCGTTGTGATCGGTGACGCAGCGGATCTCCGCGACGTCGCCGACGAGCTCGAAGCGTCCTTCGACCGGAACATCGCATCGGTGTACGCGGCGAAGTCCGGCGACACGGTCGAGCACTGGCTCGCCGAGATGGACAAGGACCGCTTCCTGACGGCCGAGCAGGCCGTCGCCGAGAAGCTCGCCGACCGGATCGAAGGCGTCGGTGACGCTGAGGCCGCGAAGGCGAAGTTCGACCTGTCGGTGTTCGCGCGGAAGGACGGCCGCCGTGCCGCTGCGCGCGCCGACGCACAGACCCCGGACTCGTCCGAGCCGGGCAACCCCAACCAGAAGGAGGAGCTCACCGTGAGCGACACCATCAAGGCTGGCCTTCGCGAGCGGCTCGGCGTGACCGATGCCGATGCTTCGGATGAGACGGTTCTCGCCGCTCTCGACGAGGCGCTCGCCGAGCAGGCCGACACCACCCCTCAGCCCGTGGCGGCCGCGCTGCCCGCAGGCTTCACCGCGATCGACGAGAGCGTGCTCGCTGAGCTGCAGGCGAACGCCCGCCTCGGCGCGGAGGCGCGCGCCGAGCAGGAGCGCACCCGCCGTGACGGCATCGTCGCGGACGCGCTCCGCGAGGGTCGGATCGCCGCCGCCTCGCGCGACGCGGTCCGCGCCCAGCTGGACAAGGACGAGGCCGGCACGGTCGCGTTCCTGAACACGCTGCCGAAGAACGCCGTGCCCGTCGAGGAGGTCGGCCACTCCGACACCCTCACCAGCGCCGACGACGCGCTGTACGGCTCGGTCTACGGCTCGACCAAGAAGGAGGCCTGATCATGGGCAAGAGCTACCTGCCACTGTTCCGCCCGGGTGACACGGTCACTTTCAACGTGACCGCTGCCGTGACCGCTGGCCAGGCCGTCGAGGTGGGAAGCGCTGACATGTCAGTCGCTCCGGCCGCCGCGGCGTCCGCGAAGTACGTCGGCATCGCCGGCCACGACGCGGCCGTCGGCGACAAGCTGACCGTCGAGATCAGCAAGCCCATCCACGAGCTGAAGGCGTCGGGTGCCATCACCCGCGGCCAGAAGCTCGAGACCGCCGCCGCTGGCGCTGTCCGCACGGTCAGCACCGGTGACGCGGTCTTCCTCGCCCTGACGTCCGCCACGGATGGTGCGCTCGTGCGCGCCGTCCAGCTCTGAGAAAGGAGAGCACGATGCAGACTTACCCGCTGACTCCCAGCCAGCAGGCCGCTACCACGGCCGCCGATGTGATCGCGTTCCTGAAGTCCCCCACGCTCGTCGCTCGACGGTTCGCGGAGATCCTGCAGGCACAGCAATTCCTCGGCCTGTACCTGCTTCAGGGCCGGTACACCATCACCGGTGGCGCCATCGGTGTGCCGATCAACGAGGTCATCCGTGCCCAGCGTGGTGCGGAGGTCGTCGCTCCCGGTGGTGAGTACAAGCTCACCCCGATGTCAGCTGAGGAGTACGAGTTTTACTCCGCCGTCAAGGACGGTCTCGCGACCGAGGTGACGGACGAGCAGGTCGGCCGCCTCCTTCGTCAGCCCGTCGATGAGGCGTTCACGTTCCTGCAGACGGAACTCGTGTTCTCGGCGAACGAGGCAGCGCTCGGCGCGGTCGCCTCGTCGATCACGAACACGATGGCCGCCGGCGCAGCGTGGACCACGGGCAAGCAGATCTACAAGGACGCCCTGCGGGTGAAGGCGGCCGTGCGCCGTCAGAAGCTCGGCTACGACGTCGATGTGGTCGTGCTCCCGTCCGAGCAGTACGCCGAGGTCATCCCCGAGCTGCTCGACATCCTGCCGAAGGACAGCGGCCAGGCGCTCACCGACGGCTTCCCCACCGTGGGCGGCATCACGTGGGTGTCGGACGACGGTGATGACATCACCGATCCGCTGTTCATCGACCGGCGTCGCCTCGGCGGCATCGCACGTGAGCAGATCCCCTCGCCGGAGTACCGCGCCATCGGTGGCGACACCGGTGTGGAGATCGCCGCCATCCGCGAGCCGAAGGCGGACAAGACCCGCCTGCAGGCACGCAACGTGCACGTGCCGATCGTCACGAACCCGCTCGCCGGCTTCTACCTGACCGGAACGGGGGCGTGACCATGACCGAACAGCACATCGTGAGCGCCGCCGCCGTGAAGGTGTCGATCGGTGCCGCCGGCGGGAACCGCGTCGCGGCGATCCTGCGGCGCGGCGACGTCGTCCCCGGCGGCGTCGCGACCGAGCAGATCGAACGCCTGCTCGATCGCGGTCTCATCGAGGCGGTCGAGGTCGCCGACGCTTCGGATGACAGCGAGGCTGTCTCGATTCCGGAGGGCGACCCGTCGGAGGAGTGGACGGCGAAGCAGCTCGACGCCTACGCCGTCGCGAAGGGCATCGACCTTGGGTCCGGCAAGAACAAGGCCGAGAAGGCCGCCGCGCTTCTCGCGGTACAGCAGTAAGTGAGTCAGGGGGCGATGGAGTGATCACGCACGACAAGATCGGCACCGATGAAGATCTCGCACGCGAGGTCCTCATCGTGGCTCGCGACATCGCCCCCTGCATCTCCTCGCTCGTCGACGGCAGCGAGGAACAGAAGGACGCGCTGGCGGTCCTCCGCCGCGTGTACAGAGACATCGCCGCCCGCGGCTCCCACTTCATCAAAGGACAGCGAATCGGCCCCGCGGCCGTCGACTACGCCGACATCAAGTCGGCGTTCGACGGGCAGCCTAGTCGCGCGCTGCGCTCCCTGTGCAGCGCAGCACCAGCTGGCGGGACCCCTCGCGGATCGTTCCCGCTCGAGCGGCCGATCGCGAAGATCTGGCGGGAGTCGTACTGATGGACTTCCCCTTCGGTCAGACCGTCTACAGGCTGCGCGGCGCGCCGATCATCGACCCGTACTCGGGCGAGCAGATCGACGCGGACTGGGACAACCCAGGCGTGCTTCCGATCCCGGGGGCGTTCGTCGCGCAGACATCTACGTCGATGCTCGCCACTGCGACGCGCGAGCAGGCGCTCGAGTCCAAGTCGCTGTTCTGCGAGGGCGCGTTCGACGTGAAGAAGGGCGACCGGGTCTTCACCGGCACCTTCACCCCGCCCCTGCCCGACGGCGCGATCTCGGTCCCTGACGGGACGGTGATGGCGGGGGAAACGTACAGCATCGATGGCATCCCGCCCGCGGCGGACACCAACCCCTTCACCGGATGGACCCCGCCGCGCGAGATACCCCTCCGACGCGGCGTCGGATAACCCGAGGAGGCACCATGGCTCGCAGCGGTGACACCAGCATCGAGTTCAACGAGGGCTTCTTCGAGACCATCCTCCGACAGCCGAAGGTCGAGAACATCGTCGACGCAGCCGCAGAGCGCGCACTCGCGAAAGCCCGCGCCGACGCGCCCGTCGACTCCGGCGACTACCGCGATGGCCTGCACATCGAGCACCACGAGTCTCGCTACCGCCGCGTCACCCGCGTCGTCGGGTCGGACGAGAAGACACTGCTCATCGAGTCCAAGACGGGCAACCTCGCCCGCGCACTGAAGCAGGCCAAGCAGTGAGAGTCACACCGCCAGACCTCGAAATGTGGCTGACCAGCTACGTCCGCGCGCTCGCCGCCGCCGAGGGCATCAACGTGTCGGTGTCGAACAAGGAGCCGCCGACGCTGAGCATTCCGCTCGCACGGCCGCTGATCATCATCCGGGACGACTCCGGGCCGCGACTGTCGCACGTGACGTTCGACCGTTCCATCGGAGCGTCCGTGCTGGCTGGGACTCGACTGAACGACAAGCCCGCGAACGACATCGCACGGTGGCTCGCAGGCGTCCTCTTCGACATCGACCTGCCGCTCGGTGTGGACGTGCCAGCCCCGATCTCCGCACCGCCCATCGCCGCCGTCGACGTGACCGGCTGCAACGGGCCGTATGCCGTCCCCGAACAGCTCGACGTCGCTCGCCGCTACCTGACGGCGCAGTACGTCGTGGCCGGCTCCTGGTGAGCCACCACCCGACACGCGGATACGTCGGCAGTCGACGTGACCGTCCCCACCCGGCCTCGCACAGTGCGGGGCCATCTTCATGTGAAGGAGAACACCCATGACTGCCGATTCCCAGGGCAACGACCTCGCCGCGGTCGGCGTACCGATCACCGGTGTCGCCGCGTACGCGCCCGTCGACGCGGAGAACGTCATCGAGAAGACCGCGCTCGGCGCGTCCCCACTCGTCCTCCCCGTGGCCGCCAAGCGCCTCGGCCTGTACAAGGTCGACGGCGGCCCCGCACCCGGTCGCGAGAACGGTGACCCGATCGAGTTCTTCCAGGCCGGCTACACGCTCGCCGGTGAAGGCACCCGAACCGTGGTCATCAACCTCGCCGAGCAGAACGCCAACGTCATGGCGCTCATCGAGGGCGCCGAGCCGGACGCGAACGGCGTGATCGAGGTCTCGTCGTCGCTGCCCGACAACCGGTTCATCCTGTACGTCATCACCCGCTACCGCGGCGGGCTCGAGAAGCGTCAGGTCGGCGTCGCATCGGTCACCGCCGTCGAGCCCGACCAGCAGACCCGCGGGGAAGTCGAGGGCGCAGCGGTGACGTTCACCTGGCAGGTGGACCCGCTGTTCAACGACGCACCGTTCTGGATGTGGTTCGGCGTTCCCGGCTCGATTGCCGTCACCGGCGCCACCGCGGGCACGCCCGGCGCGTTCAGCCCGTCGGGCGCCACGGTCCCGGCGAACCTCGCCGCGCTGCAGGGCCTCGGTGCTCTCGGCCAGACGGCCGCCTGGACGACCGGCCAGTACGTGACGCTCGGCGATGCGTCGCAGGCGTACTGGAACGGCACGGACTGGGCCGCCGGCACGGCGGCCTGACAATGACTGGCTGGCCGGAGTGTCGTCGGGTCACCCCGGCCAGCCACCCACTCTCTGCCCACCCGACGACCACCCGGCAATCCCGACAAGGAGACAGACCATGGCTACTGCCAAGACCCCCAAGCCCAACTACGACTTCGACAACTGGTCCGAAGAGGACGAGAACGCGGCGATCCTCGCCGCCGTCCCCGACGTGAAGCACATCATCGTCGAGCGTCGCTTCATCGGCCGGCTCTCCGACGGCACGATCGTCGAAGCGCCCCTCTCGCTCACCCTCGACGAGGTCGACGAGCTGCAGGCCGAAGGCGCCGCACCCGTCGACCAGTTCAAGTCGATCCTGAAGAAGGTCCACGGCGACCAGTCCGCTGCCGACTTCGGCAAGCGGGACCTCGTCGAGGGCGCAATCCTCGCGGAGAAGTACTTCCGGACCCTTCAGCGCGTGCAGCAGGCGGCCTTCCCGGAATGATCGCGGTCGCCCAGATCATCCGAGAGCACCGGGGCGTCGCAGCCCGCACGTTGCGGGCATTCGGTGTAGGTATCTCTGATCTGGGCGACCGGCTCCTCTGGGGCGAAGCGAAACTGCTCCTCGAGGGAGCAGCGGTCGACCCGTCCACCCCGCTCGGGGCGGAGCTCGCAGGATGGGCGTATCCCGCATCCACACTCGAGCTGCTGTCTCTGATGGCGCAGATCGGTGACCAGAAGGCGGCGAAGAAGCTCATGCCGTGGGCTCTGCCGAAGAACGAACCGACCGCGGATGCCGCGGAGGTCGCCGAAGCGCAGGCCGCCCTCGACGAGGGGCTGGTGTTCTCGTCATGACCTGAGGGGGTGCTGATGTCTTCCGAGGTCGGTTCCGGTCACGTCTCCGTCTTCCCCGTGATGACGGGCTTCAAGGCTCGTGTCGCGAAGGAGACGAAGGCGGCCGGTGCCGCCGGTGCGAAGACGTTCGAGGGCGGCTTCCGCAGCGCTGGCACCAACGCCGGCCGCTCGCTCGGCAAGGGGCTGAAGTCGGCGCTCGCGTCGTCCGCGGGCAACCTCGGTGCGTCGGCGATGAAGGGCCTCAGCCGTGAGGTGGCGGCTGCTGCCGCTGCTCTGTCGAAGACTCGACTGAAGCAGCAGGACGAAGCCGGCAAAGTCCGGGTCGCTGAGGCGAAGCTTCAGGAAGTGATCGCGAAGTCGGGCGCGACATCCTCGCAGGCGGTCGCCGCCGAGGAACGTCTCGCATCCGCGCGCCGCTCTCACAAGGCCGCCACGGATGCCGTGACAGCTGCGACGACACGCCTTCGGGGCGCGCAGGACGCGGTCAAGAAGGCGACCTCAGCGAGCGCCACGACCAGCAGGTCGGCGTGGGCGAGGGTTGGCGACTCGGCCGTCTCTGGACTGCAGCGCATGGTCTCCGGCGCGGCGTCGATCGGGCGCCGCGCAGGGGCGGCGCTCGGCGCTGCGCTGCGATCCACCGCGACTGCGGGGGTCACCGCCGCGGTCGCCGGCATCGGCATCGCGCTCGGCAAGGGCTTCGGTCGCCTGACCGCGATCGACACCGCCCAGGCGAAGCTGCGCGGCTTCGGGAAGGACGCCGCCGAGATCAAGGCCATCATGGCCGACGCGACCGCGTCCGTGAAGGGCACCGCGTTCGGTCTCGGTGAGGCCGCAACCGTCGCCGGCGCTGCCGTCGCGGCGGGCATCAAGCCCGGCCGTGACCTGCAGGCGCACCTGAAGGCCGTCGCGAACAACGCCTCGGCAGCGGGTCTGTCCATGGAGGACATGGGCTCGATCTTCAACAAGGCCGCCACGCAAGCCAACGGTGTGCAGAACGACGTGATCGGGCAGCTCGCCGACAAAGGCATCCCCATCTACCAGGAGCTCGCGAAGGTCCTCGGCGTCACCGCCGGCGAAGTGTTCAAGATGGCCTCCGAAGGCAAGGTCGACTTCGAGACGTTCTCGAAGGCAGCGACCGTCGCCGCTGGCACGGTCGCGGACGAGATGGGTAAGACCGTCCCCGGCGCGACGAAGAACTTCTTCGCCGCGATGGGCCGCATCGGCGCGAACGCGCTCGGCGGGCTCGGCGAGGGCTCGTTCTACTCGAAGATCGGCCCGCTGATCCAGTCGGTCACGAAGGCCATGGGCCCGCTCGAAGAACGGGCGGAGAAGCTCGGTCAGGCGTGGAACCGCATGGCAGGTCCTGTCATGGATCGGCTCACCGGGTTCTTCACCGGCCTCGCGGACGGCAGCAGCAACGCCGCCGCGAAGCTGAAGGAGTTCCTGCCGATCCTCGCCCCACTCGGCGGCGCGTTCGCCGCCCTCGGCGCAGGCGGGCTCGCAGGTCTCCTGGCGAAGCTCGGCCCGCTCGGCGCGCTGCTCCCCGGTCTCGGTAAGGGGCTGGCGCTGCTGGGTGGTCCGCTCGGGATCGCTGCGGCCGCGTTCGGTGCGTTCGCGCTGTCCGGCGGCGACGTGTCCGGGCTGGTGTCGGGCATCACCGGGATCATCGACCAGGTCGTCGCCGCACTGCCGAAGCTCATCGATGGTGTCGTGGGGGCAGTGCCCGGAATCGTTGACGGCATCCTCGGCGCGGTTCCGCAGCTGGTTACCGCAGCGGTCGGGATCATCGAGGCGCTCGTCGACGGTCTGGTGACCGCGGTTCCGCTGCTCATCGACGGTGCGATCGCGCTCGTCGACGGGCTGATCACGGCGATCATCTCGAACCTGCCGATGCTGATCACCGCAGCGTTGCAGCTGGTGACGGCCCTGCTGAACGGGATCATCACCGCGCTGCCGTTGATCATCCAGGGCGGCATCGACCTGCTGATGGCACTCATCCGCGGGATCATCGACTCGCTGCCCCTGCTGATCGAGGCGGCTCTGTCGCTCGTGATGGGGTTGCTGCAGGCGATCATCGACAACCTGCCGTTGATCATCGACGCTGGCATCCAACTGCTGATGTCGCTGATCACCGGGCTGGTCGAGGCGCTGCCGATGCTGATCACCGCGGCGATCGAGCTCGTGCTGCAGCTCCTCTCGGGGCTGCTGCAGATGCTGCCGCAGCTGATCGAGGCGGGCATCACCCTCGTCGTCGCGCTGATCACCGGCCTCATCGAAGCGATCCCGCAGATCGTGGAGATGCTGCCGCAGATCATCGAGGCGATCTGGAACGGTCTGATCGAGGTCGACTGGCTCGGCCTCGGCGCGCAGATCATCCAGGGCATCATCGACGGCTTCTTCAGCATGGTCGGATCCGTCGGCGACGCGATCGGCGAAGTGGTCGGGGGCATCCTCGACTTCTTCCCGCACTCGCCGGCGAAGCGTGGCCCTCTCGCTGCGGCGGGCTGGCGGCGGCTGAAGTCGTCGGGTGCGGCGACGATGGAGCAGTTCACCGCGGGCGCCTCGGATCAGTCGGGAAGCTTCGGTGACGCGCTGGTCGGCATGGCCACGTCGGCGTCCCAGCGGGCGCAGGCTGCGATGTCCAGTGTGTCGGCGACGATGACCGCGTCGCAGGCCGGGCAGGGCGCGCAGGGAGCTCCTGGCGCCGGCGGCGAAGCCGCCGGCGCTGGGGTTGTCGGCCCGCTGGTGCAGATCGATGCTCACGGTGCGGACGCGGTCGAGATGGGTCATGTGGCTGCCAACACGGTGGCCGGTTTCTTGAACGCGAGAGGACAGTGACAGATGACGCTGCTTCAGGTGCGCTCCGGGGGACTGCGGATCAAGCAGTCCCCCGAGGGCAAAACTCGCATCAAGGGGCTCTACGTCGCCCGTGACGGCTTCGACGGGTGGGACGACGGTGCGACCATGCGGTCGGACACCGTCTCCCGCCCGCAAGCGCACGGCGACTTCGACATGCCCGGCTTCCTGTCCGGGCGTCTCGTCGCGATGGAAGGGTGGGCGATCGCCCATACCCGAACGGAGCTCGAGAACCTCCGCGACCAGTTCATCGGGCATGGCGCAGACGGTGGCAAGTTCGATGTGTCGATCGAGCGCAACGACCGCACGCTGCGGGCAGAGGCTCGCATCGCCGCCGGCACGCGCCCGTCGTTCAAGGACGACGGCACAGGGAAGCGGGCACGCTGGTCCGTCTCCTGGTGGCGCCCCGATCCTCGGAAGTACCAGACCAACAAGTCGCCCGATGGGTCTCCGTTCGGGCCGGCATCGTCGCTACAGGTGTTCCAGCGCGGGAACTTCCCCGCTCTGCCGGTGTTCACCATCACGGGTGCATCGGCTGGCGGATACACGATCAACGGTCCCGCTGGTCGTCGCATCGTCGTCACACGGCCTCTGGTCGCCGGTGCCCCTCACCGGTTCGAGATGAGCACCGGGCGGCTGTACGTCGGCGGGACCCGGGTGCTCGGCGGCGTCGCACGCGCGGACCTGTTCACGATCCCGCCCGGGCTGCCGGTGACGTCGATCAGCATCACGGCAGGTCAGCTGCTCGTCGACGTCGACGACACATTCGTGTAGGAGGTCGCATGTCGAACGGGCCATGGTCGACCGTCATCTGGGACGCCCAGTCCGGCGACCGCCTCGAGACCGTCGAGGCATCCTCGGGCGCCTGGCAGCGCGGCGGCGTGACCGACCAGACTCACACCTTCCCCAATCCGGGCCTGTCCAAAGCGGACGTGCACGATCTGTTCGGGAAGGACCGCCCGCGAGACCGTGTGCTGGCGCACTGCTGGAACGGGACACCCGTCTACCACGGGCTCATTCTCGATTCGGACTACCATCCCGCGAAGGGGATGCTCGACGTGATCCACTGCGATCTACGCGAGCTCGCCTCCGCACGGTGGCTGTTCGGCATCGGTGCATCGACGCAGACGTTCCAGTGGACGGGCAAGTCGTGGCGAGGCATCGCCTCCCGGATCGCGAAGATCATCTTCACGGACCCGATCAGCCCCGCGTGGCCGCTGCCCGTCACGATCCCCGCCGACGAGGCCGGCTCGCAGTCGTTCAAGACGGACGGGTACGAGTTCCGATCTGGTGAGTCGCTGCTCTCGGAGATCGAGGAGATGCCGGGAGGTCCCGACCTGGACTTTCACCCGCGCATCACCGGCGACAAGTTCGGGTGGGATCTGAGGATCGGCACCCCGCACCTGAGCGGGCCGACGTTCGAGCTGAACCTGCAGGCCGCCAAGTCGCCGCTCACCGAGGTCGGTGTGAAGACGATCGGTCGGGACAAGATCACCGGCGTTCACGGCATCGGTGACGGGTCCGAGTGGGACATGGTGCGTGGCGGTGCCGCAGCGCCCGTCTCGGCCGGTCTCGCACGCGATACGAAGCTGACCGTGAAGAATGCCTCCCTCACCGACCTGAACAGGCGGGCTGAGGGGTTCCTCGCCACCCGGGTGACGACATCGCAGCAGTGGTCGTTCAACGTCAAGACGAACGCCGTCGACGAAGGCGGAATCGACCCCGCGCAGCTGCGCATCGGTTCGATCATCCGCATCGAGTCCCGCGGCGACTGGTGGATCGACGACGGCTGGACCGAGCACCGCGTGCTCGCCTTCTCCGGGACGCTCGATGACCCGCACACGATCACCCTGACAGTGGAGACGATCTGATGGTTTCTCGCTCACGCCCAGACCAGCCCGAGCGTGCGCTCTGGCGGCTGCTGGAACGCATGGACCGACTCGAGACGATGGTCTACGGACGGTCCTCGTCGGTGACGAACGGCCGCACCCGGTTCGCCGGCAACGAATCGATCCTCGTCGAGGGGTCGGGGAAGGTCGAGGGCTGGTGGATCGTCACCGGCACGCAGCGCGTCACAGGGCGCCTTGAGGGGTCGGGCGTCTTCGACTGGACTGGCCCGATGAACCTGCGCGGCGCGCAGACGGTGACAGGGGATGTCACCTACACCGGGAAGCTGACGGTCAACGGGCCGTGGAAGCTGGTCGGTGCGGGTGAGATCACCGGGAACGTGAAGCTTACGGGCGATTTCGAGCTGCTCCCCGGTGGGCGCATCAAGGTCGACGGGATGATCATCGACCCGAGCGGTGGCGGCTCCGTCACCTTCCCGGGGGGTGCGGAGGTTTCCGCTGATCCCGGTGGTGGCATCCGCATGATCCAGGGCGCGAACCGCGTCTATGTCGGCAGTGGGCTGGTGTCCCTGCAGTACGGCACCCGGTCGTACTCAATCAGCGCGAGCGGTCACCGCATGGGCGGACTGAACGTGCGCGAATCTGCTCTAGCGAACGGCGCTCCCGCGGGAACTGTCTGGGCAGACGAATCGGGCGGCGTCTACCGGATCATTCCGTAGGCGGGCACATCGTAAGGCGCGCGGACGTGATGATCGCGCCGCTGTCCATGAAGTAGCCGGCGTCGCTCTTCGTCTCTCCGTCGATCAACGACATCTCGGCGCTGGACTCACCGCCCTCGATCCGTTCGCACGCCTCGTGTGCGGCGTCCAGAAGTTGAGCGTCGGTGGCATCGGGGATCTGAGTGCGGATCTTCGCCAGACGGGAGCGGGCCTCGATGAGGAACGCGTCTTCGGCGTTCTCTGCTGCCGTCGGCGGAGCCGAAGTCTCTGCGACGAGCGGCGCTGCGCTCTCCGTGGCGTCCGGCGTCGGCGTGGTTGTTGCGGTGGCCGCGATGACCGCCGGCCCTTCCGCGGCCTGGCCGTTCGTGCTGAGCGCGTACGCGGCACCTCCGCCGATGACCAGCACGGCGGCGGTTGCGATAGCGGCGATGCCGGATTTCTTCACGACTGGTTCTCCTTGAGCGTGGCGTGCAGCTTGACGACTCCCTGACGGGTCATGTGCAGGGCGTCCGCGATCGCCGCCCACGTGGCGTCTTCCTGGCGGGCCTGCTCGATGAGCTGCGGGCGGTTCTGCCAGGCGTCTCCGAGCTGTCGGAGTTCATCGAGTGCGGACATGCACCGATGGTAACTGAGTTTACACACTGGCGGCAAGTCAGAGATCGCACCCGCTGACTACTAGCGAGCGACGTGTACCCCATCCTTCACGTTCCCGACGAGCCGCCAACCGGAACCAGCCTTCGGCGCGGGCGTCCGCTCCACTGATGTGGCCCGAGATAGCTTTGCGGCCTGCTTGCGGGCATGTTCGGCGGGCCGTATCCGCCGCGGGGCGCTCCTGACCCGTTCGTTCTCAAAACGTTGCCACCACCGTCCCGCTGAGTCCCTGAAGACCATCCGCACCTGTAGGGGAGGGTGCATCGGATACCAGTGATCGGGGATCACGACTCTGATCGTCGCTGTCTCGTGCGGCTGAATTCGGTCGATCTCTCCATGTGCATCCCGCAGGAATGATCGCGCCCCTAGCGCGGCGAACTCCAGACTTACGGGCCCCATGACCTCGTCGCTGTTGTTCACAACGGTGAGTTTCAGCCGAGCCACCCGCACTCCGGGCACTAGACCTTCTGGCATCGGCTGCGAGAGGTCAACGGGGACGCCGATCAGGACCATCGGCTGGGCCAGCCCAAGGGATGTACCGGCCTCCACCACGTCTATCTGAAGCTGCGACATCGAAACCTGCCTGGCCTGAGCTTCTCGCGAAAGCCAAACGCTACCTGCGTATGCAACAGCCGCCACCACAAATGCGAGCACCGTGCCGATAGCCGCGACCCAGTCGGGAACGGTGCCCCATTCGATGGTCAGCGCTTCGGCGAAAGGGGGGAGCTGATGCATCCCCGAATCCTACATAGGAGGTTTCCACATGCGATTCTTCGCAGCTGTTCTCACTGCCGCAGTCTTGCTCGCTGCCTGTGCTCTTGTCGGACTTTTCTGGCTTCCGATGCCGGCGGCGATCGGCGTGGCTTTTACCTACTGCGCGCTCGCGTTGCTCTGCGGCATCGCGGTTGTGGTCTGGATATTCGTCACCGGCGGTCCGCGATGAACCGTTGTCTCACCTCCCCTCTTCGGATGGCCCCGCTCAGGGCCTCTTCTCTGTCTTGGAGGTCCGCATGGCGGTCTACGCGTACACGGGCAAGCTGACGGACTTCGGTGAGGCACCGTTCCCGGACGCGATCCCGAAGCTGACGGTCGTGCCGCTGCGTGACGCGTTCTCCCCGTCCGGTCCCGCAGCCGCGAAACCGATTGTCGTCCCGGTCGCATCCACAGGTGCGTTCTCCGTCGACCTCATCGCGTCGATCGATCTCATCCCGCCGACCGCGTACTCGCTGCGCTGCGAGTGGCTGAACGCCGGGAACGATCCAGTCGGGTGGGCGCAGTGGGACTTCACTGCCCAGCCGGGCGGCGGGCCGATCTCCACCATGCCGGGATCGACGCTCACCCGCGTTTGGTACGCGACAACCGCACCTCCGGTGAACAGGCCGGGCATCTATTGGATTCACCCAACCACGGGTGACGTAAGAGTTTGGAGCTGAGATGGCTTGGGAACTGGTTGACAACATCCGTGGCCCGAAGGGCGAGAAGGGCGACGTCGGCACGATCGGGTCGGTGTCTGTCGCCACTCTTCCGGCGGGCACACCCGCGTCGGTGGTGATGACGGGGCAGACGAACAAGCACGTGCACTTCGCCGTCCCGCAGGGCGAGAAGGGCGAGCAGGGCCTGCCGGGCACACTCTCGTCGGCCTCCGCGGAATCCGTCGCGGCAGGCGACAACGCCGAAGTGATCATGTCGGGCACGACCGAGGTGAAGCACGCACACTTCAAGGTGCCGCGGGGCCTGCCCGGCGTGAACGCGATCGAGAACGACGCTGCCGTCGCGGCGTACGTCGGCGCGGTGGACTCGGACACCCGGTCGGCGCTGAACGAGGCATACCCGACGCGGCTCGTCTGGGACGGGTCCGCCTACCCAACGCGCGTGCCCAACGCGGTCAACATCTTCTTCGGCCCCGTCGACCCGGGTCTGCTGATGCAGCCCGGTGACTACTGGGCCAACCCCGCGGTCACGACGCTCGCCGAGGTCATCGCGGCGATGCAGAACCCGAACTCGGGTCTTCGCGCAGCGACAGCCGCAGCGATGTCCCCGACCGCGGTCGATGTGGCTATGACCCCGCGCGACGGTGACACGGTGCTGCTGAAGAACGTCGGCATGGCCGGTGTCGAGCTGTACGGCCGCGAGCTCACCGCCGACGCGCTGCTCGGCCTGACCGGCACCGTTCAGGTGCCGTCTGGGTGGAACACCGCACGGGTGCGAATCTCCTACTACGTCCCTGCGGGCGCGGGTGCGGGTGATGTGCGCGTCTCGCGCGCAGCTGCAACCCTGTCGGACGGTTCCGCGCCTACCGCGGTAACAGAGGTCAGCAACACGATCGTCGCGCCCGCCGCTGGCCAGTTCGCGAGCGCTCTCATCACTGGCGACATCACCCTGACGGGCAAATCTCGGGTGTCGGTGACGGTGAAGCGCAACGGCAACGTCGCAGCGGACACCCTGCCCGCGCCGATCTTCCTCGTCGGTGTGCAGCTCGAGAGGATGTCCTGACGTGTTCATGACCGCTGAGCGGGCGCGGCAGGTGTCGCAGCCCGAGAAGTTCGGCACGTCGATGCCGCTGTTCAACGAGGGCCGGCTCTCGACGCTGCAGCAGATGATCGCCGACGGGCTGCCTATGCGTATGGCGCAGAAGTGGTCAGGTATTCTCGCTGTCGACAACACGTACAACCCGGTCGGGCCGCTCGATCCGTGGGACTTCCCGCCATACTACGACAACCCCGCCGCGAGCGATGCGCTGCTGGCCGTGTTCCGGGCGGATGCCGAGAAGGCTGTAGATCTCGGCATCCGCTGGCGGATGCTCGGCAACCCTGCGGATGCGGAAGCGGTAGCGCGGATCATCACCCCGTGGGCGAATATCGGCACGATCTCGACCGCAGGCGATAGCCGCCTGAACTGGTCGAACAAGTTCCCCCTGTTCATCCAGGCCGCGCAACTGATCAGCGACTCAGCCGCATACACTCCGTCGCTGAAGACCGCGATGGAGAACATCGTCTCCCGTGGCCTGTCGTACAGTTCCGCGTTCGTGCAGACCGAGAACCGGGCCATGTGGGGGTGCATGTACAACGTCGCCGCGGCCGCGTTCTTGAACGACCGGCCGACGATGACGAAAGCGATCGCCAGGTGGCGTGAGGTGTTCGACAGTGACGTGAAGGACAACATCCCGTTCCGGGAGATCCTGCGCGGCGACAACGGCCTCTACTACAGCAATTTCCTGCTGAACGCGATGGTTCAGACGGCGGAGATCGCACGGTTCAACGGCGAGTGGCTGTACGACTTCCGCACCTCCGACGGCTCGACGTTCAAGGGTCTGTGGGAGCGTGTCGCACGGTGGACAGCCGTGCCCGCGGAGTACCCGTACTGGGCTGGGTCGAGCACCGTCCGCATCCAAGCGCACGTCGACCCGCTGCACGCCCTCTGGCCGAACGCCGACAGTCAGAAGCTGATCGACACGTACACGACCACGCAGGACTACTTCGGGTACCGGCACGGCATCCTCGCCTACCGCGATCGTCCTCTCTATGGCTGATCGCTCGCAACTCCAAGCCCTCGCCACGGCGGGGGTTTCGTTATGAGAAGGGGGGCGGCGTGGCTTTCACGTATGCGAATGGCAGATACCCGCTGTCGGCGTTCATCCACCGTGGGGACAACATCTACCTCACCCCGAGCCTGAACGCCCGGTGGGACGAGGCCGTGCGCCTCGCCCTGGCGAAGTACGGTGTCCGGCTGTACATCACCGGGGATGTGGATGGGCTCGGCGGGTGGAACGGGTACCGCCCCTACCCTGCGCAGGTGCGGTACAAGAACCACTACGGCCGGTTCGCTGCCGCCCCTGGCTGGTCATCTCACGGTGGCCGGTACGGGGGCCGGGAAGTGTTCGCGATCGACGTCGCCAACTGGCAGCAGCTCGGACGCGACGACGTCCAGGCGTGGGGCAGGTTCGTGGCGATCATGCGTCTCGTCGGCCTCACCACGGATTTCGTGTCGCCCCGTGAGCTCTGGCATGTGGGCGACTTCAACGACCCGTGGGTGGTGCCGACGTTCACCCCACCCGCAACACCCGCTGGCGGGGCATCCGAGCCCGCCGCCCCCACACCGAAGGAGATCATCATGGCAACCGAGGTCATCGTCACCGAGAAGGACAACAACGGCAAGGCACTGTCAGACCGTGACCGTCGGGTCGCGTTCGTCAACACCGAATCCGGCTTCAGCTGCGACTTCTCGTGGCTGACGCTCGCCGACGCCGACAAGTGGGCGAAGCAGGTCGGCATGCCGGCGGGCGCGCTGCGCTTCACGAACGCCGGGTTCGACAAGTTCATCGGCCGCCTGAGCTGATGTTCGCCGCGCTGTGGCGCGCGTCGATCTGGCACCCGGACGCGATACCGCCCGATGAGTGGAAGTTCCGCAACCTGAAACGGGTCGCCCTGCCGGTCTACGATCTCGTCGCAATCGGCGGCGGAATCTGGGCCGCATGCTTCGGGTCGCCGGTGCTGCGTGCCCTGTTCGAGCAGCACGTGATCGACATGGCCGGGATCGCCCTGGCCGTGTCCGCGCTGGTCTGCCTGCTCGGAGTGATCTTCCCTCGCCTGTGGCGGTGGGAGATCGCCGGGAAGGTCACCCTCGTCGCGCTGCTCGCCGCCTACGCCGCCGCCGTGGCACTGTTCCGCACCAACCCCGACCCATCAGCCGGGTTCGCCGCGTTCGTCCTCGTCCTGGCGTTGCCCCTACCGATCTTCCGACTGTCCCTTTTGGGGGAGGAGATCAAGGACCGCCGGGAGGAAGAGGTATGAGCCCCACGGAAATCGTCGCCATCATCACCACGATCGGTGTGCTCGGCGCGGCCGCCACCACTTTCCTCGCCACCCGAGGAAAGACGAAGACGGACGCGAAGACCGCCCTCGACGCGCGGATCGATGCTCGCGTGGCCGAGCAGCTCGAGGGTGCATGGGCGGAGATCGGGACGCTGAAGAGCGCGGTCGCCGAGCTCACGGAGAAGGACCGGCTGAAGTCGTCGGCGTTCGCGCGCATCCTCCGAGCGATCGCCCGCCAGTGGCCGACCGACACGGGCCCTGATCTGGACCCGTCCGACATCGCCCTCATCGAAGACACCATCCCCCCGCACTGGGTGCGCCGCGCCCGGAAGGAATCATCCTCATGAACATCGAACTGCCCACCATCCCCGCCGGCGTGCTCGTGCTGCTGGCACTGCTCGCCCCGTACGTGCAGGCGCTCATCCAGCGGCCGTCCTGGTCGCCGACGCTCAAGAAGGTCGCTGCGGTGGTCGTCGCGGTCGTGCTCACTGCGATCGTTCTCGCGTTCTACTATGTCTACACCGGCGACACCGTCCCCGCTTGGCCCGTGCTCGTGCTGCTCGCGATCGTCGTCGCCCAGGCCTCCTACGCCATGGTGACGAAGAGCACCGCGACTGCGATCGAGCAGCGCACGTCCCCGCAGAGCTACTGACCACGTGCTGCAGCTGAAACGCCCCTCATGCTCCCCGTTGTGGAGGGTGGGGGGCGTTTTCGCGATCAGGTCGACCGATACCGCGACAAGTCATGGGTGAAACCATCCGGGTCGGTGGAGATACACATGACTGAGAGCGAGACGGGCCCCTGCTCAGGCGGGATCGTGGCGGCAACCTCGGTGGCCAGCGCTCTGAGCGCCTCAACAGTGACGGCACCGACCGCCCGGAGGGTACTAAGCCAAGCCCAACCTGTCGCAGGTATCGCGGTCACCATCCCCGCCATCAAGGTCTCGAACTCCGTCGTCGGAGGGAAGCGGTGCACACCTCCTTCGACATGAGCGAAGTACTTCACCAGGTCAAGTACCGCAACCGGCTCGCGAGCGACCTCTCCCACTGTCGCCCGGAAGAAGGCAGCCAGGGGCCGCGCGGGAGCAGACGGGTCGGAGAAGGCGTCACCAGACGCCGCGTACAAGGGCACCATCCAAGTATCGAAATCCGCCCTGTCCATCGCTTGCATCATCTCTGCTTCTCTGAAGCGGAATTCGATCTTGCGGTGTCGAGAGGCGTTCACTGTATGCAGCAGAGGTTGCTTGTCGACGAGCAAGCGCCTGAGAAGTGCGGAGATGCCGAGAAGTTCGTACCTCGATGACGGGAGACCCAGCGAGCATCGTCGTTCCAGGTCGCGGAACGACTCGACGAATACCCAGTCGCTGATATCGCGGGGGAGGATGACCTCAGACGGGTGAGCGGACATGCATGTTAACCTGGCGGTGATTCTTCTCCCGCGCAACTGCGCAGGAACCAAAGGTGCGGGTTCAAGTCCCGCAAGCGCCCCACCACGGGGCGTGAGAGCGCGAGTGGCAGCGCACCCGGAAGCCCCGACCGACCGTCGGGGCTTCCGGCCGTCTAAGAGCATAAGCCAGGAAACAAATCTCACTCAGCGAGCTGGACGGCGTTACCCCACACCCAACACCGGTACGTCTGCCCATCGGCTTTGAACTCGATGCCGGCAGCGATCGGGGTGGAGCGGACGATCTTCGCGTCGACTCGGATCGCTTCGGGCCCGAACCGCACCCAGGCTTTCACGCGCCGTTGGGCGTTCCACGGGTAGATGGTGAGGGGCTGGCCACGCACCTCGAGCTCACGTTCGGTGAGCGACTGTAACGGACCGTGCTTCGCCGCGGCGAGGATCGACTGCTCCTGCGACCGTCTGTCGGCTGATGCTTCGCGCAACGCTGAGGGTCGTCCCATGGCCGGTGCATTCCTTCCTCCGGCCGAGAGCTTAGATTCTACGTCCGACGCCCGGTGCGCTTGAACTCTCGACTCCGGGCGGAACCAAGTTGGGGCGCGATCATCTCTTCGGTTACGTTGGGCGGCATGGGGGTACTCAAGTACGGCGAATCAGATGAACCGCTGCGTGTCGATGACCGCACGCTCGCGCACCTGCAGGCTGTGATCACGACGAAGCTCCGTCGTCACGAGAGCTTCACCTTGTCATGGCAGCACCCGGAATCGGGCGACGAGGAGACGATCTGGCTGCATCCCTCGATTCCCCTCCGCTTCGTCTTCGAGGGAACGGCGCCTAGGGACTTCAACGCCGCATGGCTGGACCGGTTGATGCGCTCAGCGAACAGCACCGGCGGAATCAAGCTCGTCGAGGAAGCAGACCCCGAGGGCTAGCCGCCGTGCAGGCTCGGGCCGTCGAACTCGGGTGGCATGTCCACCTCGTCGAGCAGCTGCAGGTGACCGCAGTGCGGGCAGACGAACGCATGCGGCTCGGTGCGCATCACCACGGAGCACTCGGGGCAGGTCGGCTGCGCGCCGACGTCGAGGTCGTCCATGCCGACAGCGTATGTCGGTGGTCACCTCGACGATAGGGCCATGCACCATCTCGACGAGATTGCCCTTGTAGAAGACGCCGTTGGCCGGATCCGGGCGAAGTGGATCTGCGCGTGCAGGAGAACGGGCTCTGGCCGAACCATGCAGGCGGCGAAGGCGGGCTGGCGGCGCCACGCGAGGATTGCGGACGCGCGCGAGATGGGGTGAAGGCAGACCGCATGTCGCGGCCGGTAGGCTCCGGTCATGCCATCGAACACTCCTGAGAAGAAGCCCTGGTACAAGAAGGTCTGGATCTGGGCGATCGTCGTAGCCGTGATCGTTATCGGCGGGATCTCGAACCTCGTCAACGGCAACCGTGACGAGCCCGACGCAGCACCGTCCACGCCGCCCGCGGCTGCCGCCACCGCGACACCCGACCCCAGCGCGACGCCGATCGAGGAGCCAACGCCCGCTGGGCCGAGCGACGTCGAGCGCGCGGCGATGGTCGAGGCTGCGTTGAAGGATGCGTTCGGCGGCGAAGAGCCGGCCGCGGTCTACGCGTCCGATCCGTCGCTCTGGTACGGGTATGTGAACGGGGTGCGCGTCGAGAACAGCAACGCGTTCGTCACGCTGCAGGTCGCTGCCGACGACCCGAACCGGAAGCCTCTCGGTGAGCGTGCTGCGCAGGCGCTGTCGACGCTGTTGCCGAAGGCTTCTGTCGAGGGGATCAGCTTCCTCATCGTCGAGGATGCGTCGGGTGTTGTGATTGATCAGAAGCAGCCGCGCCCGATCACCTGAATCCGTCGTTTACTCGTCGAATTGATGACATCCCTCGACGTACCGGGGCATACCGCTCCCGCGTGATTCCGCGGGCGGTACGCCAGAGTATGCCCCGGTATGGCTCACTGGATACCAGTGGGTTCAGGGTTCAAGTCCCTGGGGGTGCACGGACAGCCCCGGTAGATCTCGCCATCTATCGGGGCTCTCTTCATGTCAGGGCCATGAGGAACAGCGGTCGCGTGGAGCGATCCCGAGCCCGACGGCACCGCGCCGGTCAGAGGTCGAACAAGCCGATCGTCCCGACGTCGACATCCACCTCGACGTCCACGTCGGCGTACGGCTGCTCTTCCGGCACCGCCCACGGCGGCACCACCGCGATCGTCACACGCCGATCCGCAGACATGAGCACACGCAGGTCGGTGCCGTTCGCAGCGGTGATCTGCACGAAGCGGTGGTGATCGACGGCCTCCTGAACGACGTGCTGCAGCTCATCCATGTCCTCTGTCGCGGAGAGCACGACCGTCGCACCGTCTATGGAGATCGTCTTTCGAGCATCAAGTGCAGAGTCGGCCATGCCCACACGTTAGCCCTCGGCGCGAGATCCACCGATGGGGTTGCGAGGCGGCACCGGGAGAGAGAGCATGGATGCCCTCGGCGCTCGGATCCCGGCTGTCAGGGGAGCCGCGCGGGACGGACGGAACGGATCGTTTCGTGTCTGGACCGATATCCTGCAGGCCGGTTCGAGCGAGGGACGCGGCTTATCCTGGATACGTGACCGACACCCGCGATGACGCCGACCTCACTGCCGATCTCGCGCTCGCGCTGCGGCTGGCCGACGCCGCCGACGCCCAGTCGCTCCCCCGCTTCGACGCGGCCGATCTGCAGATCTCGCGCAAGGCAGACCGCTCGCACGTGACCGACGCCGACTTCGCCACAGAGCGCGCGGTCCGCGAGCTGCTGGCCGCTGAACGCCCCGGCGACGGCATCTTCGGCGAGGAGTACGGTGCGCAGGGCGACTCCCGGCGTCAGTGGATCATCGACCCGATCGACGGCACCGCGAACTTCCTGCGCGGCGTGCCGCTGTGGGGCACGATGATCGCCCTCGCATTCGACGGTGTGCCGCGCGTCGGGGTGGTCAGCATGCCCGCGCTGTCACGCCGCTGGTGGGCCGCAGACGGCCTCGGCGCGTGGACGAACACTGCCGACGCCCCCCGCCGCCTGTCGGTGTCAGACGTCGACTCGCTCGGCGACGCGAGCATCAGCTTCCAGAGCATCGCCCAGTGGGCCGACGCCGGACGGCTCCCCGAGCTCCACGCCGTCGCCGATCGCGTCTGGCGCGACCGCGCATACGGTGACGTGTACAGCTACATGCTGCTCGCCGAGGGCCGCATCGACATGGTCGCCGAGTTCGACGTCAAGGAGTACGACATCGCCGCGGCCGTGGCGATCGTTCGAGAAGCGGGCGGCCGCATGACCGCCTTCGACGGAACCGAGACCCTGTCGGCGCTGTCCACGCTCGCCACGAACGACATCCTGCACGACCGTTTCCTGTCCCTGTTCCGCGACGCGCGACTCCCCTGAGCGCGCCACTGCCCCTGTCTCTTATACACATCTCCGAGCCCACGAGACGCGTAGCAAACTTGTATGCCGTCTTCTGCTTGTAAAAAAAACACTCTGCGCTATCACGTGCCTGATATCTAGCATAATCCTCTCGTTTATAAGCTGTCTCTTATACACATCTCCGAGCCCACGAGCCCGAAGC
>NZ_MJIR01000031.1:0-13198 GCF_001878835.1 Microbacterium sp. AR7-10
CCGGCCGGTCGACGGCTCACGCGCGGGCGTGGGGGCGGGGGAGGCCGGGGGAGCAGCGGCCGCTTCACCGGCCGGCATCTTGCGCACCCGGACGCCGAACAGGTCGGCGCGGAGTGAGTAGACGACACCGAACACGAAGAACCACAGCAGCACCAGGAAGCCGATGCGCAGCAGCAGGAGCACGAGTTCACTCATCGGGCGGTCCCTTCGGATCGGAAGGCCGCGACCACAGCCGGTTCCTGAGCGAGCGCAGCGAGTCGAAGGGCACTCATCGGGCGGTCCCTTCGGATCGGAAGGCCGCGACCACAGCCGGTTCCTGAGCGAGCGCAGCGAGTCGAAGGGCACTCATCGGGCGGTCCCTTCGGAGTTCACCGGGACGACGTCGAAGGTGAGCTCGGTGCGGCCGATCGTGAACGATGTGCCCGGCGTGAGCGCGGTCTCGCGGATCTTCTGCCCATCGACCTTGGTGCCGTTCGTCGAACCCAGGTCTCGCAGCATCCCGCGCTCGCCGTCCCAGAGGATCTCGGCGTGACGACGGCTGGAGCCCGCATCGGAGATGGTGATGTCGGCGTCGCCGCCGCGGCCGATCACCGTGCGGGCGCTGGTGAGCGGATGCCGGCGGCCGTCGATCTCGACGACACCCTGCCAGTCCACGGTGCTCTCGACGGAGGAGGAGTTCACCCGCACGATGCCGGTGGCCAGGCTCTCGTCGGCCTCCATCGAGATGTGCAGCGGGCCGGCGAAGCTGTAGCCCTGCGCGCGGGCGTGCGTGGTCATCAGCGCGAAGAGCTCTTCGTGCAGCGCGCGGCCGAGCGTGCGCATCCGCTCGTGATCGTCCGGGCTGAGCCGCACGAGGTAGTCGCTGGGGGTGATGATGCGGTCGCGGCTCACCACAGCCGCGTTCGTGTCGGCCTCGCGCCGCAGCGCCGAGGCGATCTCCACCGGCTGGATGCCGCTGCGGAAGGTCTTGGCGAACGCGCTGTTCACAGCGCGTTCCAGACCTTTCTCAAAGCTGTCAAGTAGTCCCACGAGGTTCCTCTGGCATGCCGACCGGTAGGGCCATCGTAGTCAGGCGGGCTGGATAACCGCTTCTCGAGGTCGGAGCGGTTCGAAGCACGCCGTCCATCGTGATAGCCTTTCGAGGTTGAGTTCTCCGGAACGAGACGATGCGCGAGTGGCGGAATAGGTAGACGCGCTGGCTTCAGGTGCCAGTGCTCGCAAGGGCGTGGGGGTTCAAGTCCCCCCTCGCGCACAGAACGGCGAAGGCCCCGGATCATCCGGGGCCTTCGCCGTTTCCATCCGGCGTGACGACCGGCGCGTCGTCACGCCGGTTCGGCCGCAGCGTGGATGTACTCGTCCAGCACGAGCTCGCCGGTGGCGTTCAGCGCCGTCATGATCGTCGTGATGCGATCCGGCGCGACGGGCGGGAGCACCGCGGAGTCGAACCCGAACTGCATCGGGATCGCCGGGTGCACCCAGATCGTGGTGCGGGCGTCCTCGGCGTCGTCACCGCGCAGCCAGGTCAGCAGGAAGCTCTCGTTGCGTCGCAGCTTGGTGCCGATGACGATCTTCAGATGCACGAGCGTCTCGTCGTCGATCGTGATCGGCGGCGCGCTGCTGTCGTACTTCAGTCTTCCCATACTGGATGATAAGCCGCCGGACGCCCCGGGCGTGTCCATTCCGCGCGTGGGGCCGTCGGCGGGCGGAATGACGAGCGCCGCCGACCCGAAGGTCGACGGCGCTCAATCAGGCACGCGGGCCGTGAAGGTCACTTGTTGAAGGCGTCCTTGACGTCATCGCCGATCTTCTTGGCGTCGGCCTTGACCTGATCGGTCTTGCCCTCTGCCTCGAGGCGCTCGTTGTCGGTGGCGTCACCGATGCCTTCCTTGGCCTTGCCCACGAGCTTTTCGGTGTTGTGCTTGGCGTCGTCCATGGCTCCCATGGTGTCTCCCTCCGTTCGGGGCGGGATCACCGCCCGGTCTGACGTGGAGATGCCAGCGTGCCATCCGGCTGTCGGATCGGGCCAAGGGATTGACAGGTGGATCGGGTCGCGTTACGGCCCGTCGCCTGCCGCGGCTGCGGGAACGGGCAGACCGACATGCAGCGGCTCGGAGAGGTGATCGGCTTCGCTGTGCCGACGATTCCTCTCCGAGCCTGCAATCCCCATCTCATCCCCCAGGTCGTATCCTGGAGTGCACGCGGTGGGATCTGATCGCTTGTTCTCCGATTCCCCTTCGGTGACGGCTACTCCCCAGTTTCCGACGATCTCCGCATGCGATTGGCTCCCTGCCTGCATCTCCCCAGAAGCTGAGGCGAGGGGGCCGCTCTCATCATGACACTGATTCTCCGTTTTGTCCCCCATATGGGGGACAAATTTCTCGAGAAGTGTGTATGCTGAACCCCGACGCACCCTCCGGTCGTCTTCGGCCCCCACCGCTCCCCCCGCGGTGGGGGCCATCCATTTTTCGTGCAACATTTGGGTCACCTTCCGATTCGGCCTGTTGACGGAAGGGTCCGCTGGGATAGCGTTAGCGCAGTCGGAGCATCCTGCGTCGACATGGCAATGAGCAGAACGGCAGTAAATGAGCACCCAGGGCACGGTCAAGTGGTTCAACTCGGAGAAGGGCTTCGGCTTCATCTCCCCCGATGACGGAGGCGCCGACGTGTTCGCGCACTACTCCGCCATCGCATCCAGCGGCTACCGGTCACTCGACGAGAACCAGCGCGTCGAGTTCGATGTGGCACAGGGCCCCAAGGGCCTTCAGGCCGAAAACATCCGCCCTCTCTGAGGCGGGTTTCGAACTCCCCGGTGCCGATCGGCGCCGGGGAGTTCTGCGTCTGCGGGCGTGCACTCCGGGGGCCGACACTCCAGATGTCGGACGGATCCCGCGAGAACGTCCGACATCTGGAGTGTCGGCCCCGGAATCGGATCGGATCGGACCGGATCGACCCGCGGGGCGCTCAGCCCAGCAGCAGGGCGTGCAGCTCGCCGGCATCCGCCGCGCGCGCCTTCGCGCCCTCGGCTTCGTCGGGGTGGCCGAAGCCCCATTCCGAGAAGATGACCGGGATGCCGTGCTCGGCCGCGCCGTCGACGTCGTGGTGACGGTCGCCGATCAGCACCGGGCGTGAGACGTCGACACCTGCCGAGCGCAGCCGGTCGAGTGCCTGGCCGACCACGAACGACTTGCCGTCGTGGTTGCCGACGGTTCCGACCCTGGCGCCCGAGACCGCGGTGAACAGCGGCGTCAGCTCGTAGTGGTCGAGGATCGCCCGCACCTGGTTCTCGGGTTTGGTGCTCGCCGTCGCCTGGGGGATGCCGGCGGCGTGCACCGCGCGCAGCACCTCTGCGACGCCGGGGTAGAGGTCGACCGAGGCCGCGTACCCGTCTGCCGCGGCGAGTGCGCGGTACCGCTGCACCGCCTCCTCGGCCTGAGCGGCGTCCATGCCGGCGCGCACCTGGAACGACTCGAGCATCGGCGGGCCGATCCAGAGCGACAGCGCCTCGGCATCCGGTTCGGGCAGATCGTACGACGCGAACACCTGCTGCAGACGGGGCAGGATGCCGGCGGACGCGTCGGCGATGGTGCCGTCGACGTCCCAGAGGATGCAGGTGTATGGCGAAACGGGCATGCATCCAGCCTAGGCGGAGCGGAGGATGCTCAGAACAGGCGGGGGATGCCCGACTCGATGCCCTTCATGCCCTCGTAGTCGAGTACGACGCACCGGATGCCGCGGTCCTCGGCGAGCACGCGGGCCTGCGGCTTGATCTCCTGGGCCGCGAAGACGCCGGTGACCGGGGCGAGATGCGGGTCTCGCCCGAGCAGCTCGAGGTATCGGGTGAGCTGCTCGACCCCGTCGATGTCGCCGCGGCGCTTCACCTCTACCGCGATGGCGGCGCCCCGGGCATCCCGGACCATCAGGTCGACAGGACCGATCGCCGTCGGATACTCGCGACGCACCAGCGTCGCGCCTTCGCTGATCAGATCGACCTGCTCGGCGAGCAGCCGCTGCAGGTCGGCCTCGACGCCGTCCTTCTGCAGCCCGGGGTCGATCCCGAGCTCGTGCTGCGAATCGTGGATGATCTCGTAGATCTGCACGCGAAGCGCGTCACCGGTCTTCTTGTGAGTCACCCGCCACACCTCGATGACACCGGCGCCGGCCTCCTCCTCACCGGGGACCTCCGGCGAGAGGGAGCACGGCGGGCTCATCCAGTTCAGCGGCTTGTAGCTGCCGCCGTCGGAGTGCACGAGCAGGCTGCCGTCGCCCTTGTGCACCAGCAGGCGCGTGGCGAGGGGCAGGTGGGCGTTGAGTCGACCGGTGTAGTCGACCGCGCAGCGGGCGATGACGAGACGCACCCGACGAGCCTACTTCGTCAGGGCGGGCTCGTCGGCGCCCAGCGGCTTGGCGGCCGACGAGAACAGCCCGGACATGACCACGAGCGCGACGAGGATGAACAGCGTGTTCAGCAGTCCGATGTGCTCGCTGATCAGGCCGAGCACGGGCGGCCCGCCGAGGAACGCGACGTATCCGATGGTGGCGGCGGCGCTCACCCGCGCGGCGGCCTTCGCCGGGTCGTCGGCGGCGGCCGACATGCCGAGCGGGAATCCGAGCGATGCGCCGACGCCCCAGAGCGCGGCTCCCAGAAGCACCAGGGGGAGGTTCGGGGCGAGGATGAAGAGCAGGATGCCGGATGCCGCGGTCGCGGCGAGCACGCGCAGCACGGCCACGCGACCGAAGCGATCCACCAGCGGACCGCCGAGGAGGCGCACGACGGTCATGCCCACCGAGAACACGGTGAGCGCGAGCGCGCCCATGCCGACTTCCTGGTCATGGCCCTCGACGACGCCGAGGGCGATCCAGTCATTGGCGCCGCCCTCGGCGAACGACATGCCGAGCATGACGATGCCCAGCGCGTAGGTGCGCGGTTCGCGCCAGGCCTCGAGGGCGGTGTGCAGGCGCTGGCGGAACGGGGGCCTCTCGTCCGGGATCGGGTCGAGAGCGGCCTCGCGCACGGGCACCTGGAAGAAGCAGACGACGGCGGCGACGAGGATGACCGCGCCGATGATGGCGGCGTGGGCTGCGACGTTCATCGACAGCAGGGCGGCGCCGGCGCCGGCACCGGCGCCGATGACCGTGCCGAAGCTGAAGAAGGCGTGGAACACGGGCAGGATCGTCTTGCCCATCTGCTGCTCGATGGCGGTGGCCTCGACGTTCATCATCACGTCGACGGATCCGTTGCCGAAGCCGAACAGCACCATGCCCACCACCACGACGGGAACAGCACCGAACACGTCGGTGCCGAGGCCGATGAGGATGACGCCCGAGCCGAAGAGCACCATCCCGATCAGCATGCCGAGGCGTGCGCCGGTTCGGGCCATCAGGATCGGGCCGGTCGAGATGCCGACGATGGATGAGATGCCCATTCCGAGCAGCAGCAGTCCGATCTGCGCCTTGTCGATCTGCAGCGCGGCGGCGATGCTGGGCACGCGCGAGGCCCACGTGGCGATCGAGAGGCCGCTGGCGAGGAAGATCGCGAAGATCGCGAGCCGCCAGCGGACGAACTGCGAGCGGGTGAGGGCGGTGTCCATCCGACGATGATATCGAAACGATTCGATCACGGAGAACCGCCGTGGGCGCTGCGAGATATCCTCGGAGCATGGGCACCGGCACGCGACGAGCGACCATCGCCGACGTCGCCCGCGAGGCGGGGGTGTCGACGTCGACTGCATCCGTCGTGTTCAGCGGCAAGGTGAACGTCGCAGACGCGACGCGCAAGAAGGTCGTCGCGGCCGCGGCCGCCCTCGGATACACCGGCCCCGACCCCCGCGCCGCCTCGCTGCGCACCGGTCGCAGCGGAATCGTCGGCGTCGTGCTCGGGGGAGACCTGCGGCATGCCTTCCTCGACCCGGTCACCACGGTGATGATGGACGGCCTGACCGATGCGCTGGCGTCGATCAGCACGGGCATCCTGCTGCTGCGCGACGACCCGCGTGACGACGAGCCGCCGGCGATCGCCGACGCGCCCGTCGACGCCGTCGTGCTGATCGGATGCTCGACGCGAGCTCGCGAGGTGCTCGAGGTCGTGCGGCAGCGTGGACTGCCGGTGGTGGTGATCGAGGGCGACGCAGGAGACGACGTGCCGCAGGTGACGCTCGACAACCGCGAGGCGAGCGCGACGATCGCTCGGCACGTGCGCGAGCTCGGCCACCGGCGCGCGGCCACCATCACCCTGGCCCTGGACCCCGTTCGCGAGCGTGCACCGCTCACGGCCGAGAGGGAGGCGGCGGCCACCGTCTCCATCACACTCGACCGGCTGGCAGGCTTTCGCGAGGCGTTCCCCGACGGGACGGGGATCACGGCGGCGGGCAGCCTGGTCGACGAGGGGTATCTCGCCGCGCGCACGCTGCTCGCCGAGACGGACGGGACGCTGCGCGCCGACCGGCCGACCGCGATCGTGGCGCAGAGCGACCTGCTCGCCGTGGGCGCCATCCGCGCCGCCGAGGAGCTCGGCCTGCGCGTGCCCGACGACCTCACGGTCGTCGGCTTCGACGGAATCGCCGCCGACGGTCTCGGCTCGCTCGAGCTCACGACGATGGCGCAGCCCGCGCTCCAGAAGGGTCGCGCGGCAGGGGAGCAGGTGGTCCGGATGCTCGAGGGCGAGCCGGGCGAATCCGTGCACTTCGCGTGCGAGTTCCGGGCCGGAGAGACCGCCGCGCCGCCCGCTCACTGAGCTCAGATGACGACCCGTCGCGTCATGAGTGCAGACGGACCCGTAGAATAGAGTCACATCGCCCGCCTGTGCCGGAAGGCCTCGACGAGCTTGAGGAGCCGCATATGCTGTTGCTCCTCGCCGTGTTCCTGGCCGGGTCTCTTCTTCTCCCCGTCCTGGTGCGCTGGCTCGGAGCACAGGCGTTCGTGCTCGGGGCGCTCGTCCCCGCGGCGGCCTTCGTACACGCTCTCACGCAGGCCCCACAGGTGCTGGGCGGAGGCGATGCCCCGTTCGAGCTGTACCGGTGGATACCGCAGCTCGGTCTCGATCTGTCGATGCACATGGACGTGCTCGGGTGGGTGCTGACGCTGATGGTCACCGGCGTCGGAGCCCTCGTGCTGCTCTACTGCCGCTGGTACTTCTACGACGACGGGCGTGAGGTCGGTCAGTTCGCCGGCGTTCTGCTCGGCTTCGCCGGAGCGATGTACGGGCTGGTCCTCACCGACGACCTGGTGATGCTCGTGATGTTCTGGGAGATCACCAGCATCCTGTCTTACCTGCTCATCGGCCACTACCGGCGACGCGCGGCCAGCCGACGTGCCGCCCTGCAGGCACTCCTGGTCACCACGCTCGGCGGGCTCGTCATGTTCGTCGGCGTGATCCTGCTCGTCGTCGACGCCGGCACGGCCAGCATCCGGCAGCTGCTCGCCCTCGCCCCGACCGGACCGATCGTCGACGTCGCGATCGTGCTGCTGCTCATCGGGGCGATCTCGAAGTCGGCCCTCTTCCCGTTCCACTTCTGGCTCCCCGGCGCGATGGCGGCGCCCACGCCGGTCAGCGCCTACCTGCACGCCGCAGCGATGGTGAAGGCGGGGATCTACCTCATCGCGCGCTTCGCGCCGATCTTCGCGCTCTCGGCTCCGTGGCGTCCGATCGTCATCACGCTCGGGGTGCTCACGATGCTGCTCGGCGGCATCCAGGCGTTGCGCGAGACCGATCTCAAGCGCATCCTCGCCTTCGGCACCGTCAGTCAGCTCGGCTTCTTCGCCGTCGTGGTCGGCTACGGCACCCCGGCGGCGGGGCTCGCCGGCCTCGCCCTGGTCATCGGGCACGCCCTGTTCAAGTCGGCGCTGTTCCTCATCGTCGGCGTGATCGACCGCCAGCTCTCCACGCGCGACATCGACGAGCTGTCCGGGGTCGGGCGCCAGGCGCCGGTGATGGCGACCGCCGCGTTCATCTCGGTGGCCTCGATGATGGGCGTCGCCCCGACGATCGGCTACGTCGCCAAGGAGTCGACCCTCACCGCGCTTCTCGAGGACGCCCTGCACGGCTCCGTCTGGGGGTGGGTGGCGCTGGTCGGGGTCACGATCGGCGCGATCCTGACCGCCGCCTACGGCTGCCGGTTCCTGTGGGGTGCGTTCTGGCGCAAGAAGGATGCCGACGGCGCACACCTGCCTGAGACGCCCTGGCCCGATCCGCCGGTGGGCTTCCTGTCGGCGCCGATCGTGCTCGCCGGTCTCACGATCACCGCAGGCATCGGCGCGCCCGCCGTCGACGTCGCCCTGCAGGGCTACGCGAGGACGCTCGGCTCGGGCGAGCCCGGTCACCTGGCGCTCTGGCACGGGCTGGAGCCTGCGCTGCTGCTCTCGCTGGGCGCGATCGCCGCGGGCATCGGGATGTTCATGCTCAGCATCCGCACCGGGTGGGACCGTCGCCGTCGCCTGATGCGCTTCACCGCCGCCGACGCGTACTACCTGGTCATGCGCGGCGTCGACCGCCTCTCGGTGCTGACCACCAGCGTCACGCAGCGCGGTTCGCTGCCGCTGTACGTCGGAACGATCTTCGTCGTGCTGCTCGCCGCCGAGGCGACCGCGCTCGCCGCCGCGATGCCCGAGCGGCTCGCCCTCTCGGCCTGGCACACACCTGTGCAGATCGTCGTCGCGCCCGTGATGGCCGTCGCCGGCATCATCGCCGTGCGTGCCCGCAAGCGCTACACCGGTGTCGTGCTCGTCTCGGTCACCGGGCTCGGCATGGTCGTGCTCTTCGCGACGAGCGGTGCGCCCGACCTCGCACTCACGCAGATCCTCGTCGAGACCGTCACGATGGTCACCTTCGCCCTGGTGCTGCGTCGGCTGCCCTCGCGCATGGGTGAGCACAACGCCTCGGTCGGTCGGATCCCGCGGGCTGTGCTCGCCGTGGGCGTCGGGGTGGTGATGGCGTTCGTGGCCATCGTCGCCACCCAGGCGCGCATGTTCGACCCGATCTCGATCGACTTCCCGCAGCTCGCCTACGACCTCGGGCACGGCAAGAACGTCGTCAACGTCGCTCTCGTCGACCTGCGCGGGTGGGACACGATGGGCGAGCTGAGCGTGCTCGTGCTGGCCGCGACAGGTGTGGCATCCCTCGTCTTCGTCACCCACCGCGCCGACCTGCTCTCGGCCACCCGCGACCTGCCCGAGACGAAGCGCCGCTCGACCGCGCGCCGGCCCATGGTCGAGACCGACGAGGGCCTGCGGTTCCAGACCGCGGAGAACAGCGGCGCGCCCCGCGCGTGGCTGGTCAGCGGCCAGCAGATGAAGGCCGAGAACCGGTCGATCCTGCTCGAGGTGATCGTGCGGGTGCTGTTCCACACGATCATCCTCGTGTCGATCTATCTGCTCTTCGCGGGCCACAACCTCCCCGGCGGGGGTTTCGCCGGCGGCCTGGTCGCGGGAATGGCCCTCGTGATGCGCTACATCGCCGGTGGGCGGTGGGAGCTGGGCGCCGCCGCCCCGACCGACGCCGGACGACTGCTCGGCGGGGGACTCATCCTCGCGGTTGGCGCCGCCCTGCTGCCGCTGTTCTTCGGCATGGCGCCGCTGCAGAGCACGGTGTGGAAGGCGGAGGTACCGCTGCTGGGACACCTCGAGTTCGTCAGCTCGACCGTCTTCGACGTGGGCGTCTACCTCGTCGTCATCGGCCTCGTGCTCGACGTGCTGCGCAGCCTCGGCGCCGAGGTCGACCGACAGGCTCTCGAGGTGCGCAGCAAGGGGGCGGTGACCTGATGGACGTCTCGCTCACCCTCATCGTGATCATGGGCGTGCTCTTCGCCGCCGGGGCCTACGCCATGATGGAGCGCAGCCTGACCCGCGTGCTCATCGGCTTCCTGCTGCTCGGCAACGCGACCAACCTGCTGCTGCTGATCGTGATGGGCGTGCCCGGATCTGCGCCGTTCTACGGCGAGGAGGGTCCGGTGAGCGACCCGCTGCCGCAGGCGCTCACGCTGACGGCGATCGTCATCACCTTCGCCGTCTCGGCGTTCCTGCTCGCTCTCATCTACCGGTCATGGCAGCTCGGACAGGCCGACACCGTCGAGGACGACCTCGGCGACATCGCGGTCCGCGAGCGCACAGACGCGGAAGAGGATCTGTTCGACGACGAGTCCACCGCCGAGGAGGAGTCCGCGACGACCGACTTCGTCGGCGTCACCACCGCGCCGATCACCGTGCTGAACATGCGCGATCACCCCGCCATCGTCGACGATGCCCCGGTGGACGTGCCGGACGCGCCGGCGCCCGGGTCCGACGCGCGCACCGCGTCGCGCATCCGGGATGACGTGGCCCCCCGGGCCGACGAGGCTCCCCGGGCCGACGAGGGCGAGGACAGATCATGAGCGCACTCGTCCCCCTGATCGTGATGCTGCCGCTGCTCGGCGCGGCCGTCACGCTGATCTTCGGCCGCAACCCCCGCCTGCAGGTCGTGGTGACCACCGCCACGCTCGTGGCGGTCTCGATCATCGCGGCGGTGCTGCTGGTCACGGTGGACGCCTCGGATCAGCCACTGGCCGTCTCGGTGGGCGGCTGGCCGGTGCCGTTCGGCATCATCCTCTACGTCGACCGTCTCGCTGCGCTGCTCGTGCTCATCTCGAGCATCGTGCTGCTCGCGGTGCTGCTCTTCTCGATCGGTCAGGGTGCCGCAGACGGCGACGAGGAGACGCCGATCTCGATCTTCAACCCGACCTACCTGATCCTCGCCGCCGGCATCTTCGACGCGTTCATCGCCGGTGACCTGTTCAACCTGTACGTCGGATTCGAGATCCTGCTCGTCGCCTCGTACGTGCTGATCACCCTGGGCAGCACCGAATCCCGCATCCGCACCGGAGCGGTGTACATCGTCGTCTCGCTCGTGTCGTCGATCCTCTTCCTCGCCGCGATCGCGATGATCTACGGCGCCGTGGGCACGGTGAACATGGCCCAGGTGGCCGAGCGCGTCGCCCAGCTGCCGCAGGAGACCCAGCTGGTGCTGCACCTCATCCTGCTGATCGCGTTCGGGATCAAGGCCGCCATCTTCCCCGTGTCGTTCTGGCTGCCCGACTCGTACCCGACGGCGCCCGCACCCGTCACCGCCGTGTTCGCCGGCCTGCTGACCAAGGTCGGCGTGTACGCGCTGATCCGCACCGAGACCCAGCTGTTCGCGAGCAACGACATCAACACGCTGCTGCTGATCGTCGCGCTCGCCACCATGGTGATCGGCGTGCTCGGCGCCGTGGCGCAGGCCGAGCTGAAGCGGATCCTGTCGTTCACCCTCGTCAGCCACGTCGGCTACATGATCTTCGGTCTCGCGATAGCGACGGAGGATGCCATCGGCGCCACGGTGTACTACATCGTGCACCACATCGTCGTGCAGACCACCCTGTTCCTCGCTGTCGGGCTCATCGAGCGCAAGGCGGGCAGCACGTCGATCCTGCGCGTGAGCGGGCTGATGAAGGCGGCGCCGGTACTGGCCCTGCTGTACTTCGTGCCCGCCATCAACCTGGGCGGTCTGCCGCCGTTCTCGGGTTTCATCGGCAAGGTGGCGCTGTTCGAAGCGGCTGCGAACGTGGGCACCCCGTTGATGATCGTGCTGATCTTCGGTGGCATCCTGACATCGCTGCTCACGCTCTACGCCCTGATGCGCGCGTGGAACCTGGCCTTCTGGCGCGAGGACGACGGGGGCGTCGAGAACGACGGCCGCATCGAGTACCTCGGCAATGCCCCGGCGGCCGACGAGCAGGGCGAGACCCGCGAGATCCCCGCGATCATGACGTATGCCACGGCAGGCATGGTCTCGGTGACCGTGGCGCTGACCGTCTTCGCCGGTCCGCTCTATGCGATCTGCGACCGGATCGGCACCGGCCTGCTGCAGCCCGTGACCCTCGAGCAGATCGACGAAGGGACGGGCTGATGAAGACCGACACCCGCCGCCGGATCGTCCGCGACATCCTGCTCCAGCTGCCGTTCATGATCTGGCTGGTCCTGCTGTGGATGCTGCTCTGGCAGCAGTTCACACCGCTGGCGGTCGTCACGGGCATCCTGGTCGCGGTCTTCGTCACCCGCGTCTTCCGGCTGCCCACGGTCGAGCTGGTCGGCCGCGTGAACGTCTGGCAGTCCCTGGTGTTCATCGTGCTCTTCGTCGGCGCGGTGGTCACGGGGGCGATCAGCGTGACCATCCAGGTGTTCGACCTCCGGCGCCAGCCGGGAGCCGCGATCATCGCGATCCCGCTGCGCTATGCCGACGACATCCTCACCACGCATGTCGCCGTGACCGCCTCGCTCATCCCGGGGTCGCTGGTCGTGGAGAGCGACCGCGACCGACGCATCATCTACCTGCACGTCATCGGCGTGCGCACCCGCGACGAGGTCGACAGGTTCCGCGAGGGAGTGCTCCGCTGGGAGCGCCGCATCGTGCGCGCCGTGGGCACGCCCGAGCAGTACCGGGCCCTGAAGGCCGACAAGAGCGGAGGCGCACGGTGAACCCGCTGATCATGATCATCCTCGTCGTGTTCGGCATCGCGGCGATCCTCGCGGTGATCCGCATCGTTCTCGGCCCGTCCATCCTCGACCGCACCGTCGCGTCGGATGTCCTGCTCACGGAGGTGATGTGCGTGCTCGGCGCCGACATGGCGCTGAACGGCCACACGCGCAACATCCCCGTGATGCTGATCATCGCGGCGGTCGGCGTCTTCGCGTCGATCTCGGTCGCCCGCTACGTCGCACGAAGGGACAACACGACACCATGACCGTGACATCGTTCCTCGAGATCGCCGTGCCGGCGCCCGTCGCCGAGACCATCGCTCTGGTGCTCGTGCTGTTCGGCGCGATCCTCTGCCTGTCGGCCGCCGTCGGCCTGCTGCACTTCCGCGATGTGCCCAGCCGCCTGCACGCGGGCACCAAGCCCCAGGTGCTGGGCCTCGTGCTGATCTGCCTGGCGATCGCCGTCTCGCAGCGCACGATCGGGGGCATGCTGCTCGGGCTGGTGATCGTGATCCCGGTGATCCTGCTGCAGTTCGCGACCGCGCCGCTGTCGGCGCACATGGTGGGCCGGCAGGCGTACCGCAACGGCACGATCCAGGCGCACACCCTCGTCGTCGACGAGTACGCGGAGTCGAAGCAGACCCCGCCCGCCGCCGGCTGCGCCGGTCGCGCCCGCCGCCGGGCGGCTGACGCCCCGGTGGCCCGGCCGGCTGAACCG
>NZ_MJIR01000032.1:0-61541 GCF_001878835.1 Microbacterium sp. AR7-10
GGGCGCGGCGACAACGTTCAGGCACCGTCGCTACGCTCGACGGTATGACCGCCCCCACCCGAACGCCCGAGCGCCAGCGCGCGCGGGTCTACGCGTGGGCGCCCCCGGCACGACGCCGCCCTCCGGTGATGCGCCTGCTGCCCAACCTGCTGCTCGGTCCGTATGCGCTGAGCGTCTTCTTGATCACCCTGCTGCCGGCCTCGCAGGCGGGTAAGGTCACCGGCGTCGTAGACACGCTCGCCGGCTGGATCGATGCGCGCGTGCCGCAGGTGCAGTCTTATGCCCTGCTGGAGTTTCTCGCGAACGTTGCCCTGTTCGTGCCGTTGGGTGCGCTGCTGCGCTGGGGCTGGCCGCGGGTCCCGTGGTGGATGATCACGCTGATCGGCCTGGCCATGACGGTGACGATCGAATCAGTGCAGACGATGCTGCCGTCGCGCTTTCCCACGGTCTCGGACGTCGTCGCGAACACGGCAGGTACGGCGCTCGGCGCGATGCTCGTCGCGGTGCTTGCGGTGGTGTTTCGCCGACGCTGACGCTGGGGGTACTCATCGGCGCGGCGCAGACGTCGTCTTACGCGCGTAGACCGATATATTCGACGAGACGAGTCACCCGCCTCGTCTTCACCCGCTTTCGAAGGTCTGTGAGCCGTGTTCCAGCGCGCCCTGCTCGCGGTGTCAACCACCGCCGCCCTCATCGTCTCGTTGCTCGCGGCGCAACCCGCCATGGCCGCGCCCACCACCGCGGCGGATCTGCCGCAGCTGCTGCGCGTGCACGAGCCCGACTCCGCGCACAAGTACGACCGTGCCGCGTTCGAGCACTGGATCGACGCCGACGGAGACGGCTGCAACACACGCTACGAAGTGCTCATCGCGGAGAGCACGTCGCCGGTGACGGTCACCGACCGCTGCACGATCAGCGGCGGAACCTGGGTCTCCCCCTACGACGGTGCGAGCGCCACATCGCCCGCTGAGATCGAGATCGACCACGTCGTGGCCCTGGCCGAGGCGTGGCGCTCGGGCGCCTGGGCGTGGACGGCGCAGCAGCGTCGCGACTTCGCCAACGATCTCGGCGTCGAATACGCGTTGACCGCTGCATCGTCGGTCTCGAATCAGGCGAAGGCCGACAAGGATCCGGCGCGATGGATGCCGTCCAACGGCGCCTTCGCTTGCGAGTACGTCACCTCGTGGGCGCTGGTCAAGTACCGCTGGTCGCTGAGCGTCGACGCCACCGAGCTGGCCGCGCTGAAGAACACGCTCAGCGGCGACTGCGGAGCGACACCCGTCGACCTGCCTGAGGTGATGGCGGGCGCTCCCGAACCCGCCGACCCGACAGCGGATGTCCTCGCCTTCCCCGCTGGCATGTCCCGCCTGGCGGGAGCCGACCGCTTCGACACCGCGATCGCCGTCTCGAAGCGATACCAGCCCGGAGTGGCGGCGGTGTTCATCGCCACGGCTACCAACTTCCCAGACGCTCTGTCGGCCGCCGCCGCGGCCGCTCACCTCGGTGGGCCCCTGCTGCTGACGCCCACCGCGTCTCTGCCGGCGAAGGTGCTCGCTGAGGTGAAGCGGCTCACGCCGGAGCGCATCTTCATCGCGGGCAGTTCCGGCGTCGTGAGCGAGAGCGTACGCAGGTCGCTCGCGACCGTCGCCCCGGTCGAACGACTCGGTGGCTCCTCGCGATACGACACCGGGCAGCGCGTTGTCGAGCGGGTCTTCTCCTCGGCATCACATGCGCTGATCGCCACCGGCCGCTCGTTCCCCGACGCACTGGCGGCAACCGGTGCCGCCGGCGCACGCCAGGCTCCCGTGGTGCTCGTCAACGGCATCTCCGCCTCGGTACCGCCCTCTACGATCGCCACGCTCGAGCGCCTGGGCGTGGAGTCGGTGACGATCGTCGGCGGCACCGGAGCCGTGTCCGCCGGCATCGAAGCGCAGCTTCGCCGTTCGTACAGCACCACCCGCATCGGCGGAGCCGACCGCTACGCCACCACCGCCAACATCAACGACGCGTACTTCGGCGGGGCGAAGCCGCCGGCGACCTTCGTCGCCACCGGCCAGAACTTCCCAGACGCGCTCGCGGGCGCAGCTCTCGCGGGCCGACTGAACAGCCCGGTGTACGTCACCATGGCGGCTTGCGTACCCGAGCCGGTACGAGAGTCGATCAAGCGGCTCGGCGCTCGCAGCAGCGTCGCCCTGGGCGGCACGGGCATCGTCAGCGATACCGCGCTCGGGAACACCGGATGCCTCACCGCCGCCACTCCGCGCATCTCCGGCACCGTGAAGGTGTCATCGCGCCTCACCGCGCAGCCCGGCACGTGGACGGCGGGCACCTCGTTCCGCTACCAGTGGCTCGCGAACGGTGCGACCATCGGCGGCGCGACCTCCTCAACGCTCGTCGTCACCTCGTCGATGGTCGGCAAGCGTCTCTCGGTGCGGGTGACGGGGTCGAAGCCGGGTTACACGACCCGAACGACCACATCAGCCGCGACCGCCGCCGTGCCGAGTGCGGCCAAGCCGTCGACTCCGCCCCCGCCCTCTCGCCCCAGTTCGACCGCGCCGATCAGCGCCTGGGACTGCCCGTCGTGGGCTCCGATCAAGGGCAACGCCAGCTCGATGATCTACCACATGCCCGGTGGGACGTACTATTCCCGAACCAAGCCCGAGCAGTGCTTCAGCACCGAGAGCGCCGCGCGAGCGGCGGGATACCGAGCGGCGAAGCGCTGAGTGGCCGGCCGGAGGTGTGTGCGAACACGTCGAAGTACGACGACGGGTTGCTGAACGCACTCCCGCGAGAGCCGCCCCCAGTCGGCGCGCTCGATCTCGCGGTACGGAAACAGCGGCAGCGTCGGATCGATGACGGTCACGAGGTACATCGCAATCCGCCGGGCGAGCCGCATTTCCGCACGTTGGGATGCGCTCGCGCCAGGCCGGTCGAGGCCGAACCTCAAGATCAGCGCAACGTTGCATCGAGAAAGCGCAAGCTTTCCGCCAGCCGATCGCGCGAAGGATTGGACGCCGGCTCCGTGGCATCCCTCGCTTTCAGCCTGCGCGAGGTAGACCGGAGCGAGGTTCTCTTTCTCACATCGCCGACTCTGGGCACGGACATGGTCGGTGACCAGTCGATCGTGCGCCCCGACTTCGAGGGCCTGGCCGCCCTGTCGCAGGCGCTGAGAGACGACACCGTGCCGCAGTACGTCGCCGAGCGCCCCGGCAAGTGATCGAGATCCTGCAGGGGTGAACGGCAGGATGGCCCGATAGCATCGGAACGTGCGCATTCTTCTCACCGGCGGTGCCGGCTACATCGGATCCCACGTCGCCCTCGTGCTGCTGGAGCGCGGTGACGACGTCGTCGTCATCGACGACTTCTCGAACAGCAGCCCCGAGTCGCTGCGACGGGTCGAGCGGCTCACCGGCAAGACGCTGCAGGTCATCGAGGCCGACCTCGCCGACCACGCGGCAGCGGAAGCCGCACTGCGCGACGTCGACTTCGACGCCGTCATCCACTTCGCCGGCCTGAAGGCCGTGGGAGAGTCGGTGGCGCAGCCGTCGCGCTACTTCCGTACCAACCTGAACTCCACCCTCAACCTGCTCGACATCATGCGCGAGAAAGACGTGCGCAAGCTGGTCTTCAGCTCGTCGGCGACGGTCTACGGCACGCCGGATGCCGGTGTCGAGCGCCTCGACGAGAGCCAGCCCGTGGGCATCGGGATCACCAACCCGTATGGCCGCACGAAGGCGTTCATCGAGCAGATCATCGCCGATGTGCAGGTCGCCTGGCCCGAACTGGAAGCCGTGCTGCTGCGCTACTTCAACCCGGTCGGCGCGCACCCGTCCGGCGAGATCGGTGAGGATCCCGCCGGCATCCCGAACAACCTCATGCCGTTCGTCGCGCAGGTCGCTGTCGGGCGTCGCGAGAAGCTCGCGGTGTTCGGCGACCAGTACCCCACCGTCGACGGCACCGGTGTGCGCGACTACATCCACGTGATGGACCTCGCCGAGGGGCACGTCGCCGCCCTCGAGCACCTCTCCCCCGGCGTCGAGGCGTACAACCTCGGCTCGGGCGAGGGCGCGAGCGTGCTCGAGGTCGTGCGCGCCTACGCCGAGGCCAGCGGGCGTGAGATCCCCTACGACATCGTCGGACCCCGTGCCGGAGACCTGGCCACCACCGTCGCCGACCCCGCCAAGGCCAACGAGCACCTCGCCTGGCGCACCACACGGTCGCTCGCCGACGCGTGCCGCGACTCGTGGGCGTGGCAGGTCAAGAACCCGAACGGGTTCGACGCGGCCTGATGCTCTCGCCGACCCGACGCTCGCGCGAGACGGATGCCGGCACCATCTGCCCGAGCGGCGGAGCGGTGTCGTGACCGAGCTCTACGTCGACGATCGCTATCGCGGAGCTCATGGCATCGGACGCTACGCCCGAGAGGTGCTTCCGCGGCTGCGCCCCGAGTGGCGGTCGCTGGATCTCGACGGACACGCGCACTCGGCTCTCGATGCCTTCCGGCCGCTGCCAGAGCAGGCCAGGGATTCGCTGATCTACACCCCCGGTTACGGCGCACTCGTGCGTGCGCGCCGGCAGATCCTCACCGTGCACGACCTCATCCATCTGCGGATGCCCTGGCCCGGGCGCGCGAAATTCGAGGCGTACTACCGCGGGCCGGTGCGCCACGCGGTGCGCAAGGCGGGGGTGGTGCTCACCGTGTCGCAGACGTCGGCGCGAGCGATTCGCGAGTGGGTGCGCGACGACACGGTCGAGATCGTCGATGCCGGCAACGGCTGCTCCGACACGTTCGGCGTCGACGGTCCCGCGGCCGAGTCGGCAGACCCGTACCTGCTCTTCGTGGGCAACCTGCGGCAGCACAAGAACCTCGATGTCGTGCTGCGTGCGCTAGCGTTCGCGCCCGAGCTGCGGCTGAGGGCCGTGCTGCCAGCGCGGGAGATCGGGTCGGCCGTCGAGCGGGCCGATGCGCTCGACGTCGGGCGCCGTGTGGAATGGCTGCACGGCCTGGACGACGACCGGCTCGCGGCGCTGTACCGCGGTGCTGGCGCGACGGTGATGCCGTCGACGATCGAGGGCTTCGGTCTCCCCGCCCTCGAGTCGGTCGCCTGCGGCGTGCCGGTGATCTTCTGGCGCGGCTGCGACGCCGTCGCCGAGGTCGTGGGAGACCGCGGGTGGGCGGTGGATTCGGCGACGGATGCCCGGCACTGGGCCGAAACGCTGACGCTCGCGACCGGGTCGTCGCGCCGCGTCTCGCCGCCGGTGGATGCCCACGACTGGAACCGCACCGCTGGCATCATCTCGGACGTGCTGGAGCGCAGCCTGGGGTGAGCTGAGTTTGGTGGCGAAGCGGTCGTCAGCCAGAGTGGATAGCCGGTGACGAGTATGAACCGGTGAGAGGACGAACGTGCTGAGCAGATCAGAGCCGCGCGCTGCGAGCTCGTCGACGGCGCGTCGGGCGACTGCCCTCCTGATGCTCGCCATCATGCTGGCGATGTCGCTCGTGGTCGCCCCACCCGTGCGTGCTCAGGAGGTGCCGACACTCGATGAGCTGCAGCCTGTGGTCTCATCCGCCGGTTTCACCCATCCTGGGGTGTTCAACAGCCTCGAGAATCTCACTTCGACGAAGAAGCACGTCGTCGACGGTGACGAGCCCTGGGCCGGCAGCTTCGAGCGGCTCGTCACATCGCCCTATGCGAAGCGCGCCGCACCGGACTTCGCACGTTTCGGCTCTGCGTCCGCGTCGGATCCGACGGCGAAGAAGTGCGGCTCTGATGATCGCGGCGGGTGCGTCAGCGTGTGCGGCTCGTTCAACACGAAGCCTGACGTCGGCTGCGCTGACCAGCAGGCTGACGGACGTGCCGTCTATGCCCAGTCGCTCGCGTACTTCTACACCGGCGATGAGAGGTACGCGCAACGGGCCGTTGCGATTCTCAACGCATATTCGGCTCGCTTCAAGGGAAGCGAAGGCTCGAACGGGCCTCTGATGACGGCGTGGACGGCCGGGCAGATGGTGCGCGGAGCGGAGCTGATCCGCTACACATACAAACCGTCATCGAAGCGGCACCAGTTCGACGTCAAAGCATTCGGAACCATGCTGCGCAAAGTGTTCGTTCCGACGTTGACGAGCTTCGATTACGGCCGTTACAACGGCAACTGGAAGCTTTCCGCAGCCGAAGGTCTGATCAGCATCGCTGTGTTCCTCGACGATCGCGCGCTTTACGATCGTGCACTGGCGATGTGGCGCGAACGGACAGAGGCATACGTTTACCTTTCTACCGACGGCGAGTTGCCGGCGGCGCCGGTCAGTGATGCTGGCCTGTACCGCACACCGACCGACCTTCGATGCCAGTGGCTCGACGCGAAGGCCGAAGCCTGCCAGAGCGTCCCCCGCAAGGACCCCGGCATCCGCTTCCAGAACGGACAGGTTCAAGAGTCGTGCCGTGATTTCGGACACGCCTCGATGGGGCTGGGCGGCATCATCAACACTGCCGAAACGGCGTGGATTCAGGGCGACGACCTCTACGGAGAGCAGCAGACGCGCATCATCACGGGCGTTCTGTACGCGGTTCAGGTCTCTCTGAATCACAAGACGCGCGGGTGGCCGGCGGCCTTCTGCGCAGGGACCGAGGATCTCGATCCTTCACTCTCGCTGGTCGAGCTGCCGGCAAACGCCGTCTATAACGCGTACACCGCGCGTAAGGGCGTGGAGATGCCGGCCATCTCCATTCCCGGGTATCCGGCGCCGCAGCGCGGAAGTGATCCGCTGGCGGACTTCATCGCCGCCAAGGGGTCAGCCACCGGCTACGCCGGCAACGTCACCGCGTGGGACGCGGTGACTCACAACATGACCAGCGCTCCCGCCGCTTCCCCAACGGCTGCGCCCGCTCCCGATCAGACGGATGCTGTCGACGCGACGCCCGATGTCGACGGCGCTCTCATGCCAGTGGGGACGGCGACCTCGGTCTTTGCGCTCATCGGCGTGATCGCGACGGTCGTCCTGCTGGTGTGGACTGCGTGGAGACTCGCCCGGCGCCGGAGAGGTCAATCGGGTTCAGCGTCGGGGTAGCTTCAGCAGGAACTCGGCGAGATGGTCCGCTTTCGTCGACCAGGACTGCTGCTGCGCTCGCTCGATCCCTTCCGCGTTGGGGGATCGGTATGAGAGCGCCCTGTCCAGGGCAGCGAGAGCGTTCTCTTCGCCGGAATAGGTGAACAGACCTGCGTTCTCGTCGGGACCGATCACCGGCGTCTCCCGAGCGACCACAGAGAGCCCGGCGGCGAGGTACTCGAACAGCTTCATCGGGCTTCGCCCCGCGTTGAGCGGATCGTCTGACAGAGGAAGCATTCCGACTCGCGCGGTGTGCAGAAGCGAGGGCAGCGACGAATAGGGCACCCCACCCGGTAGTTCGACGTTGTCCGGCAGCGCGACGGGCGGCGCGGGCGAAGGACCCACGACAACGAACCGGACGCTGGGTCGGGCCTGTGCCCACGCGCGCACCTGCTGCCAGTCGAAACGTCGATCGACAGCCCCGACGTAGATGCAAACGGCAGATCTCTCGGATTCTGCCGTAGCGACGAAGTGAGCGATGTCGACGCCGTTCTCCAGCACGAGGTGTGGCTGGCGAGGAGACCCGAGTCCGCGAAGCACTTCCCCTGAGGTCGCGATCACGCCATCCGCCGCGCCGATGATGCGCTTCTGCATGCGGGCTTTCACACCCGCCGGATAGAGGTCGGTGGGCCGATAAACGACCCGGTCGGAAAGTCCGCGCACAGTGCCGTCCCAGAGCAGCGGCTGATCGATCAGCACGACGTCGAAGCGCGGGTCCACACCGTGCTTGTGCAATTCGCGAGCGGCAGTGAGCGCCCCGAATGGCGCGGGCATCGTCGTGCGCGGGACGAGGTGCGTGACGCCATCGCGGTCGCGGTAAGGCCCGCGCGGAACGTGCGCCTCCTCATTGCGGCTGACTCGGCCGAGCCATCGGTGCACGCGCGAGATCGGAGTCGAGAGGTGCACGACCTCCGCGCCGCGCAGCGCGAACTCACGGGCGTAGTGATGGCTGCCGACGCGGAAGGATCGGAAGGCGTGACTGTGCGACAGGAAGAGCACCCGTCGCAGCTCACCGATCATGCGCGGGTCATCCGAATCGTCTCGCGCACTTGGCTCTCGATCTCACCAAGTCGCCGGCGGGCGGCTTCGACGTGCTCGCCGATCTGGTCCACGCGGCCCAGCTGGGTTTCGAGGAAGGCTTGCATCTCACGCGGCTGTGCTTCCGCTGCGTCGAGGGTGATGTCGTGGATACCGACCGTGGCGAACGCTTCCGTGATCTTGCGGGTGGGCGCCGGCACGAGTTCAGCCGGAGCAGCTCCGTCGATGGCGGCGAGCACGAGCACGTGCATCCGGTCGCTGATCACGAGCCGCGCACGAGAGTATCGCTCACGCAGGTGTGCTTCGTGTGCGACCGGGTCGGTGTCACCCCAGGCGTCGAATTCCCCGCCGAGCGCCTTGGCGAGTTCGTGGGCACGCGACTCGTCTTCTCGCACCTGCACGACGGTGCGTATCCGGAGCCCTGCGGTCTCGGCGATCGTCCGTACTGCTTCGAGCCAGTCGTCACCGGGCATCGCACGGGCTCCGCGCAGGCTCACGAGGAGTTCATCCCGCGTTTCAGCAGCGTGATCGCTCGTCGCTGCGGCGAATCCGATGTCGGGTGCGACTGTTCCGCCACCGACGAGCGCGGCGCTCGCCTTGTCACGCCACAGCGCGACCTGTGACAGCCGGGCTGCGCGAGCGTGCAGCCACATCGAGGGGTTCGACGGCGCCCTGATTCCGCGGGGTGGGCGGATAACGACGCCGCCCTTCAGCCGCACAAGCATGGTCTCTGCGAGGAAGACGAGCTCGCGTAGCCCGTTGCCTTTGTGCAACGGCACCTCTCCGGCTTCGAAGATGAGCACGGGCCGACGTCGCGCCGTCGCGAGCATCCAGAGCCAGCGGGCGACGCTGCGCTTGGAGCGCAGGACGACAGCATCGTCCGGCACGCCAAGCTGCCGCAGCCAGACGTCAGGCGAATCACCTGTGTAAACGACCAGCTCGTCAGAGGTGCCGAGGGCCCACTGGAGAGTTGCGCGGCGGATGAGAGCATCACCGATGTTTCCCTCGGGGCCCGTCAGGGAGACGAACGTTCGGGTGCGTCGTGTGTGTTTCATCGGCTGTCGGTAGCGCTACCGCACCTAGAGCGTCGCCAGATACGCGAGATCAGCCGACGCGACGATCCAAAGGTCCTTCTGCCCCTTGTACATCGCGCTCACGTAAGGAATGCCCGATTGGTCGAGCGCAGCGACGACCAGCTCGATGAGCGCTCGTTCGCCACGACGATGCGCATCGTCGAGCATAATGACGAATCGCTTCCCCAAAGACCTCGGAATCAGGTCCAGGACATCGACGCGCGCGAGATCCTGGTCAAAGCCGAAGGGCCCATCAACGATGACCAAGTCGTATTCGTCCTCGCCTAGGGACGTTGCGAAGTCCGCGTAACGATGAACGAAAGCTCCAGAGGGTGCCTCAGTCTGAGTGAGATCCAATCGCACCACAGTGCTGGCTGAGGAGAGCGCGAAATTCGCCGCGAAGGTCGCGATCCAATCGGCATCATGTTCGACGATGACGTGACGCACTCCCCCCACGTTTAACGCATACTGGCCTGTCATCTTGGACGACTGGCCAAGCCCTAGTTCAAGTATCGACGCCGGGCGGACTTCATCGAGGATTCGATACAGGACGTAGAGGAACTGATATCCGACCGCCCACCGGCCCGGCGACAAGGTGCGCTCCAGGAACCAGCTGCTTTCGAGCGAGGTGTCACTGAACACACTCGACCAGAGAACCTCGTCGATGGTGCGAGATGCGTGGATCAGACGCTTGCGACTCTCCTCGTCTGCTGAGGATCGTTTCGTCGCAGCATTCAGTGACTGCTTAACCGTTTCCACGAATGTGGTGACCGAGTGGGCAAGGTCGCCGACGGCGGCGTCTGAACGACTGAAATGCTCAGCGGAGTCAGCCACTTGCATGCTCAGCGCCTCGGTCATACGACGCATGTGCACAACCCCGCCCCGAGATTCACGAGTCGACTCGACAACAGCACGCTCCAGCCGCTCCAGCCGCTCCACCAGGGCCGATTCAAGGTGAGTATTCGCTCCGCGCGCGGTTTGATGCAACGCCTCGAGCGAGGAGCTCAGCCGATCGAGTCGCGTCTCCAAAGAGGCCTGAGCGCCAAGAATCTGGTTCTTCTGGATCACCGACGTATTGTGGTGATGCCGAGCGTAGAAGCTCGACTGCTTCATTGTTGTGGGCAGTAAACCCATCAGCCATCCCTTGATGCCGGTCCGAACTACGGACGGCACCTTGGGCTCGTGCTTTGCCATACCGGACAGACGCCGGATGGTCGACCGGGCTTCTTCGAGTTCCTGGCTGAGAGCCTTCGCCTTGCGCCGCTGCTCAACAGCTGTTGCTGTCGCGCGTTGAAGCGCGCGTCCTTCCCTGCGGATCACTCGCTCGGCAAAACGAACGCTCTGTGCGACGATCAGGCGAGCATCTGCGATCTCCGGGTCGGGCATATGCGCTTCGGAGAGCCTACCGCTGACAAGTTCGGAGTAGAGGCGGGGAAAGTCGTGCGTGACCGCGGCTTCCGCAGCTGCGAGAGATCCTTGCGAGCGCGTTGTGTAGTGGTCGTTGTCCCGCGCGAGAGCAGCCAACGCCAGCGCTGCTGCGCGTCTGTCACCTTGAGGCACAGAGATCATGCCTTCATTACCCTGCGCGGTGGCGAGCCATGGCAGCTCATACATCACGACCGGCAGGCCAAGCGACTGCGCCTCAACCAATGCAAGCGGATAGCCCTCGATGACGCTCGTGCTCACGTATACGTGGGACTGCTCGATTGCTTGGAGAAGATCATCGTGGTGAAGTGGCCCCCGGGTCACGACGTTCTCTTCGATACCCAAGGAGGTCGCGAGCTTGTTCAGCTTGTCCGCCGACAGGTCCTTTCCATCCGGACCGATGATGTTGATTCTGAAGTCCACGCCAAGATCAGCGAGGATGGACCCGATCTCAAGCACCTCGGTCACCTGCTTGACCGATTGCTCCAAGCGCCCCCACCACACGATCTGGATCGGACCCGTTGGTGCGGGACGCGGCTGCCCACCCCTCGGAAGCTCTTCGGCCAGCGGCGAGGCCGGGTTCGGCAGACAAGCGACGTTCTCAATACCGAGGAGCTTCCAGTAGGCGACGTCGGTCCGCGACAAGGCCACGACCATCGACAGCAGCGGCAGATACTGCTGGAGAAACGAAGTTCGTGAGTTCCCGTCGAGAATAGGCCTCAACCCGAACGTGTGCAACCAGCCGACTGTCGAAACCCCGCGCGCGCTCATCGCCAGGGCTGAGAACGGCCAGTTCTCGTTGTAGAGCACATGATGATCGATGACGACATCGATACCGCGCTCCTCGCAGAGCTCGACGAGCGCGATCACCCGCGCCGCTCGAGATGCTCCGGTGATGCGGACGAGGTCGATACCACTCGGAAGACGGAAGTGAGTTTCAGCTTCTGCGTCTACCGCGATCGTCACTTCAAAACCAGCCGCAAGCAGATGTGCTGCCTGAGCAACAAGCACCCCCTGAACCCCTCCTGTGCGCAGATTCCCCGTCCTCAGGAGAATGTGCTTCGGGGTCTTATCCGACAAGCGCGCGGGAGACGCTACAGAAGCGAGCATCGGCAGCGCCTTAGGACAGAAGTCGGCGCTGGCATAGACGAGGGTGGACATGCCGACCCTATCTCTCAGCCTCTCCAGGCAGAATGCGCGCAGACCATCGTCCGCAATTCCACGGACGTACTCCAGCACACGCCCGACTACGCTACGTCGCACTGATTCGTAGATCAGCGCTAGATCATCCGAATCCGGCCTCGTTGTGACCTCGTGCGCCACGGTCTCCCCGATTGCGTCGATCGACGAGATCGACGATGCGGTGAACTCGTAGTCGGCCAATTCAGTGACCCTGTGCCCACTGGCGCCGCGCTGAAAGTAGTATCGGTATAATATACGCGTTATCGACACATACTTTTGTGCTCTCATCAACGCCAGAAAAGCGATCGGAAGATCGTTTACCCGAACCATCGTGAGCGACCTCGGGAGTTCGCTATAGGCGTCGAGAAGAAGTGCGCGAGAGAAAAGGTAGCGCCATAGCTGTCCTTGGGCGCCCTTGCCTACAGGGAACAGGGTACGCAGGATATCCGGCCCGTTCAGTTCTCTATGCGTAGGTTGCATAGACCGCTCGTAGTGGCTGCCGGTAGTTCCATCGGCTCGGATCACTTGGACTCCGAACGCCACAACGTCCGCGCCTCGAAGATTCGCCTCGTGAAGCGAAGATTCGGCGGCATCCGAAACGAGTTCATCGTCACCATCAATGAACAGAACAAAGGGCGCGGAGGCCTGCTCGAGGCCGATTCGACGCGCATAGAAGGCCGTGCCGTTCGTTTCCAGCTTGATGAGGCGGACGCGCGCATCCGATTCAATGAAGCTCTCGACGATTGCGGTGGTGGCGTCGGTTGACGCATCATCGACCACGATGACCTCGATGTCCCGAAGAGTTTGATTGAGGCAACTCTTCAACGCGGTAGCGACGTGCTCTTCGTCATTGAAAACGGGCATGATTATTGAAACGCGTACATCCGTAGGCGCATTTGCTGTACTTGCCATGTTTCCTTTTCCGTCCGGAGGCACCAAGCGGTCGACTCCGCATCTCGTGCCAGTTTGGGGCATGCGCAAGAACCAGGCCGTCGACCTAATCCGAACCATCAGAATACCGTTGCGCTCGCGAGCGCTTCGAGATCACACAATCAGCAGCCGCCCCGGAACCCCTGACGGTCAGGAGTTCCGGCTACCGACAGCGCGTCGTACCGGCCTTGCTAGGTGGCGAGCACCACAAGGGCTTTCGCTTCTGCTTTCAATCTGCTGAGCGCCGCCTCGTCAGCATCCGTCCATCTGGCCTTCTCCGCAGCAGCGAGAAAGCGCTTCAGGTCCTTCACTGTGGCCACCCGAAGGTCGATCGCCCGCTCAGGGTGGCCGATCTGCTCGTAGAACCGGCGCGTCTTCTCACGCACGTAGAGCGAGAACGTCGGGATTCGCTGCGAGTACGACGTGATCGCCAGATGCAGGTGAGACGTGAACAGCGCGCGCATGCCCGCGAGGCGCGGCAGAAAGTCTTCCAGCGCTGTGTAGCTCAACAGTTCGGCGCCGGGCGCCGCGGGTGCGATCTCTGATCGCGCCCGGCCATTGCGGATGAGGATGACGTCTTTACGCCGCTTGTGGGCGTAGGCGCCCAGCGTCTGCACGATCTCTGGCAGCTCGGGGTTGCTCTGCACATCCTCGAAGGCGCTCACGTCGAACTGAAAGCCCAGCTTGCCGGTGCGAGTGGACGCGAAGTCGAGGTATTCCGGAGTCAGCAGCGCGACATCCGCGCCCAGAACGAGCTTCTCGGCCGGCACCCCGAGGCCACGCAGGTGGTCGTACGACTCCTGGTCCCGCACGCCGACGGCGTCAGCGCGCGAAGAGACTCCCAGCGCCAGCTTGCGCGAGCGCTCTCGAAGCCACGGGCCGGCGCCGACGCTGGTGACGACGACTGGGGTCGAACTCGCGAGCGCTCCCGACTGCTGCGCGTCGGCGACGAACTGCAAGTGCGAGGCACCCGGCTTCGCTCCGGACGTGTCGCTCATGATTCCGCCTCCACCGACCACTACCAGATCGGCCGATTCGAAAAGCCCCTCGTAACCCTCAGCGGGCGCCGTCCCGAGCCAGGCGCTGTTCGCCTCACTGAGGCGAGGAATGCTCACCTCGTACCCGCGTTGCTGCAAGTGCCTCGCGAGGATGCCCCCGACAAGATCATCGCCGAAGTTGTGGGCTTTGTACGGCCCGACGATAAGCGCCCGTCGTTTCTCAGTCATTCTGTCCGTTCCTCACGTCGCACCCGGCCGGGCTCGTCACGCACGTCTGCTGCTCTCGATCAAGGACGCGTATATGCGCTGCGCGTCATGAGCCGCGTCGAGGGCTTTCAACTCCGCGAGCGCCTCCGGCGACAGCGTCGCGAACTGCTTGCGCGCGCCGTCGAAGACATAGTCGACGATGTTGTTCACGTGCTCAGCCGCTTCGCTCGGCAACTCCACCTCGCTCAGCGCGCGGGTCATCTCTACGTACGACAGGTAGTAGCCGCGCGCCGAGCGCTCGGCGTTCAACGTCGTGATGGTCGAACCAGGGCGCATCCGGCGCGCATATGCGTCAATCCGCTCGTGCGCTGCGCGAGCCGCGTGCAGCAGAAGACGGAACGTGTACGGGTTGTCCTGGTGCACGATGCCGGGAATGAAACGCACCCCCTGCTCACGCACAAAATCGGTCCGGGCCATGTACAGACCGACGTGCGGCCGGTAGTCCTTGCTGCGCCGCATTGCCGCCATCAGCTGGACGCCTGGGCGGGCATCGCGGTATGTGTAGGTGCGCTGGTAGTAGGTGGAGTACCACTTCCAGACCTTCTCGTCGATGTCGCCGTCGCGAAACGCGATGCAGTCGAACAGCAACATGTCGAGGCTCTGCTCGTCCGCAGTCCTCACCAGACGCTCCGCCACGTCGCTCGGCCAGTAGTCGTCGCTGTCGAGGTAGATCAGGTACCGCCCGTCTGCAGCATCCAACCCCCTGTTGCGTCCGACGGACTGGCCACTGTTCGGCTGATCGATCACTCTCAGCCGGGCGTCGCCACGTGCGAGACGGCGCAGGATGTCACCCGAGCCATCAGTCGAACCGTCGTTGATGCAGATCACCTCGACATCGACCCCCGTTTGCGCGAGAACGCTCGTGACACAGTCTTCGAGCCAAGCCTCGGCGTTGTACACGGGGATGACGAACGAGATGTCCGGTTCAGCAGCACGTGCGGGCGTGGGCGCATCAGACGGCGCTCGTAACGGGGCGGGCGGCGTGGCGACTGCCGCGCGCGCGGCCGCGACAGCGCGAAGGGGAGACCCCCGCCTTGCCGCGGGTCTGACGAACTCCCGGATACGCCTCGGCACTTTCGTGATAGCACGCCCGATCCGGAATGAGGGCCCCTCCGTGATCTGACGCAACTTGGCGCGCGCGAGGTCTCGTTCCCTACGCACGGAGTCAAGATCTGCAGCCGCCGACCCCGCCGCGGCCGTCCCGACATTGCGTTCACCGATACGTACGAGCCAGTCCAACAAGAGACTCGCGTCCTCCATGGTCGGCTCCGGCTGGTAGATACTGGGCAGATCGTCTGCGAGCAGCTGCTCCAGCAATCTGCCGAGATCTTCCGACGCCGCCTGACGCGCCCAGTCCCGACCGGCGCGCGAGAGCCGCTCGTAACGCTGCGGGTCTCGCATGAGATCAACGATGGCATCGGCGAGCGCCGCGGGGTCCCCCTGCGGCGTGGTGACGACGCCAGGGTTATCGCGAACGGTGTCGAGCCACGGTAGGTCGTACATGACGACGGGCATGCCCATGGCTTCAGCTTCGGGAATCGTGAGCTGGTAGCCCTCGATCGCACTGGTCGACACAAGCAGGTGGGCGTCGGTCAGAGTCGAGAGCAGCTCGTCGGTGCTGAGCTCGCCGAGCAGTTCGATCGCATCGTCGACACCCCGAGCCTGTGCTTGCTGCCGCAATCCCGTGCTCGACAGTTCGCGCGAGTCGGGTCCGATGATGGTGAGCCGGAAATCGATGCGTCGCGCACGGAGCTCTGCGGCCACGGCGACGAGATGCTGCGTCTGCTTGGTTGTGGTGTTCAGGCGCCCCCACCAAGCGAGCTCGAAGCGTCCATCAGCGATCGATCGCTCCGCTGAGGTCTGCAGCGCTGCCACGGTCAAAGAAGAGGGCGGATTGGGGAGGTACGCGACGCGATGGATGCCGCGCATCTTCCAGAAGACGACGTCCGCCGCCGAGAGCGTGACGACCCTGAACAAGGTGGCCAGATGGGCCGTGAGGAAGGAGATGCGTCTGGAACCGTCGAACAACGGGCGCAGAGCGAAGTTATGCAGCCATCCGATCGTCGGCACGCCGACCGCCTTGGCCGCAAGCGCACGCCAGGGCCAGTGCTCGTTATAGAGGATGTGGTGGTCGATGATGACATCGACAGAGCGATCTCGGCAGATCTCGATCCAGTGATCCACACGCGCCAGCTGGCTCTCATTGGTCAGCTCGATCACATCGATCCCCGGCGGGAGATCCAACTCCCGCTCGCCGCGTTCCATCACCACGATGCTGACGACGTGGCCGGCTGCGAGCAGGCGCTCTGCCTGGTCGACCAGCACAGACTGCAGTCCGCCGGTGTCGAGCCGCCGCGTGGCGAGCAGGATGTTGCGCGGCTCCCTCGGTGGGGTGGCGACTGCCTCCGAAGACCCTGACAACGCTGGAAGGGCCTCAGCGCAGAACGCCGCCGCAGCGCGGATCACGTCGATGGCACCCACCTCGCGCGTGAGCATGTCGATGCACGCGCGTTGCAGGGACCCTGCTGTGTCGCGAATGGCGTAGCCGAGCACGTTCGCGATGATGTGCAGCCGCGCCGACTCGTACGACGCGACGATGCCGACGGCCGCCGCCCCAGAACGTTCTGCCAGGGAATGCACCTGGGCGCGAACAGCCGTGATGGGCGCCACCCCACTGAGCAGGAAGGCGAACCGGTCGACTCCGTCGACCCTGTGCCCGCTGGTGCCGCGGCGGAAGTGGTACCGATACAGGCGATCGGGCACCGACACGTACTTCCTCGCGTGCGCGAGTGCGAGAAACGACACCGGCAGGTCGTTCGCCCGGTAGAACTTCATGTCGTCGCCGATCTCCGAGTACGCGGCGTGCAGAAGACGGATGTCGAAGAGGTACCGCCAGAGGTGGCCATTCGCGGCCTGGCCTGCCGGGAAGAGCGACGGAATGATGTCGGCGGCTCGCAGCTCGTCGTGTGTGGGCTGGAGCGCCGCGGCGAGCTTCGAGGGAACGCCGTCAGGCGCGACGATCTCGACGCCGAAGCCGACGACATCCGCCCCGGCCGACGACGCTCGGGCTAGCGCGGCCGCCGCAGCCTGATGGTCGAGCTGGTCGTCACCGTCGAGGAAGAGCACGAAACGCGCGGATGCCGCGGTGATGCCGACGCGGCGCGCCTGGAACGCCGAGCTGTTCTCGGGCTGCCGAAGCAGCCGCACGCGAGAGTCTCGCTTCTGATACTCCTGCACCACGGCCACGGTGCCATCCGTTGAGGCGTCGTCGACGCAGATCACCTCGATCTCCCGAAGTGTCTGCGCGAGACAGCTGTCGAGAGCGTCGGCGACGAAGTCTTCGTCGTTGTACAGCGGCATGACGATCGAGACGCGAGGCTCGGTTGCCACGTGCCCTCCTAGATTCTGAACGACGCCCGCTTCAGTGCCCTCAGCGGATCTGCGCCTCCCAGAGGATATGGACCCACGCGAAGCACGGTTTAAAGTTAAATCCTATCTACGCGCATCGCCTGGGGTGTCCGCGGCGGACCGGCTGGACAGCTTCAGTCACCGCAACTCCCCGACTACACTGACAATCGCTCTTCGGCACGCGCTTCTCATGCCCGTGTCTGTGACCCGACGCGAGAGAGGTACGACACCTATGGCTGACGTGTCGTCGCCTGCACTCGATGGAATGTACCCGGTGGGGCAGCGCCCCGCTCTCGGTCCTTATCTCGTGGAGGCGTGGCGACGTCGTCGCTTCGCGATGACCCTCGCAGGCCACCGTCTCATCGGCGGCCTGCTGCAGAACCGCCTGGGTATCCTGTGGCTCGTCCTGCGCCCACTGTCGCTGGCGCTGATCTACGGAACGATGTTCAGCTTCGTGCTCTCGGATGCCGCGCGTCCGAGCGGTTACGCCCAGTACATCATCGTGGGAATCTGCATCTTCGAGTTCTTCGCGCAGTCGATATCCGGCGGGGCGAAGTCGATCACGAGCAACTCCAAGCTCGTGCAGAGCCTCGGCTTTCCGCGCATCCTCCTGCCGATCTCGATCGTCATCGAAGAGACGATGAAGATGATCCCCGTGATCGCGCTCACCTTCATCATCCTTTTTGTTTTCGGCGAGCCGCCTGCGTGGTCTTGGCTGCTGCTCTTCCCTCTGGTCGCCGTGATGGCCGTCTTCAATCTCGGATGCGCGCTCATCGCCGCCCGGATGTCGGTGTGGGCGCGCGATGTTCAGCAGCTCATCCCGATCATGAACCGGGTTCTGCTCTACGCGACGGGGATCTTCTTCGACGTCGATGGCGCCCTGGCCGACCACCCTCTGCTGCTCAACATCGTTCACGTCATCCCCACCTACGGGTTCGTCGGCGTCGCACGCGACGTTCTCATCGACTCGTACTCCGCCCCCGCTATCGCGTGGGTTCTCGCACCCGCGTGGGCGATCGTGACGATCGCGGTGGGTGTGATCTTCTTCTGGCGCGCTGAGGCGAGGTACGGCGTTGTCGAGTAATCAACCAGTCGCGAGCGCGCCGGAGGCGTCAGAACCAGTCGCTCCTCGCTCGATGATCATCGCCGATGACGCGCACGTCACGTACCGGGTGTACGCGTCAGGGAAGAAGATGGCTCCGCGTGAGCGGCTGCTCAGCACCCAGGTGCTCCGCGGCGGCCGGGGTCTGAAGACGGTCCCCGCCCTTCGAGGCGTGAGTTTCACTGCCTCTGAAGGAGAGTCGATCGGAGTCGTCGGCCACAACGGCTCGGGAAAGTCGACCCTTTTCCGGGCAATGAGCGGCCTGATCCCCACGTCGGAGGGAACGATATGGGCTCGCGACCGTCCGGTTCTGCTCGGTGTGAACGCCGCGCTGGTGCCCTCCCTCTCAGGTGAGAACAACATCAAGCTCGGCCTGCTGGCGATGGGGTTCTCCCCCGAGGAAGCAGCAGCTCAGGTCGGGGAGATCGCTGATTTCGCTGAGCTGAACGAATTCATCCACCACCCCATGAGCACGTATTCCTCGGGGATGGGTGCTCGGTTGCGTTTCGCGATCGCGTCGGCGAAAGCCCATTCCACGCTGCTGATCGACGAGGCTCTCGCTGTGGGCGATCGCCGCTTCAGGATCAAGAGCGAGAAACGCATCGCCGAGCTTCGCAAGAGCGCCGGACTCGTGATGATCGTCAGCCACTCCATCGGTTCGCTTCGCGACACGTGTGAGCGGGCGCTCTGGGTGCACAAGGGCGAGTTGCGTGCAGACGGCCCATCGTCCGACGTCATCGCCGAGTACGTGAAATGGACGAAGGACCCGAAGAGCGTCGCGGTCGGAGCAGCAGCGAAAGCTCCGACGACGACCTCCACGCCCGCTGAGGCGCCATCGACGACGCCTGCAGCCGAGAGCGAGCTTGCACCGTCCGCGCCTCCGCCGTCCGAACCGGCCTCACCGGATGGCCTCGCTCTCTTCGACGAGCTGCTGAAGACACTCGAACCCGAAACCCCCCACGAGTCTGCGGAGGAGACGAAGCGGTCGATCGCTCGGGCAGAGAGGGACGCCCGCGCCGCCACCCGCCGCGAGCGGTATCAGCGCGAAGCCGACAGGCGAGTGCGCAAGCGCGTGATCGCCGCGATCATCACCGGCGGCGCCATTCTGGCTGCCATCGGCGTGGGTGCCGCGTTCGGGCTCGCGACCAGCGGCGCCGCTGTCAAGCCGGCGAGCATGTCGTCGCCACGGCCTGAGATCAGCGCGACCGTCGAGGGTGTTCCCCAGCCGGTCATCGCTGCCTTCACCGGGGGCGAGTCACCCGTCGTGTGCGCCAGCGAGGATGCCGAGGCCGTCGCCACCTTCGCGTGGGACGTCACCGATGCGATGAACGTCCAGCTGGCCACGACCGCGGATGCCGCGGACCTCGACCCCGAATCCAAGACCATGCCGCTGACGGCGAAGACGTTCACCCTCCCCTTCTCGTGCGCTGACGAGACGACGAGCTATACGCTCACGGCCTTCGGCGCCGATGGCACACGGGTGTCGAAGTCGGTGACCGTCACACGTCAGCTCGCCCCCGCGGCATCACCCGGGAATTCGAACCAGCCGAGTGCGCCGCAGCCGGTCGCTCCCCCGCCGGCGACCAGTCCCTCGACTCCGCCGACGGCACCGACCCCGCCGCCCACGACAGCCCCGCAGCCACCGGCACCGAGCCTGCCGCCCGTTCTGCCGACCATACCGGCGCCCGAACCGACTCCGGATCCGCCTGCTCCCGAAGAGACAGCGCCGGCCGAAGGGTCGAGCGGCGAGTCCCCCGCACCGACGACCTAGTCGTCAGGCCGACGCGGGCCGGGCTGGGCGTGAGCGGTGCGCCTAGCTGTACTGACCTCGACCGTTGTTGATTCGGTCGATGGGGGTCTTGCCTCCGATGCCGAGGTGGGCTCTGTCTAGGTTGTAGTGGTTGAGCCAGGCCGTCAAGCCGGCGGCTCGGGCGTTGTTTGAGGTCCAGGGCTGGGCGTAGGCCCATTCGGTTGCGAGGGTCCGGTTCAGGCGCTCGACTTTCCCGTTTGTCCAGGGGCAGTGCGGTCGGATGAACTTCTGCCGGATGCCGTGCGCGTTGATCACACTCCGGAACGCGGTCGAGTGGCGGTAGGCGAACGCGTTGTCACTGATGACGCGTTCGACCTTCACACCCAGGCGCGCGTAGAACGCGATTGCGCGGTCGAGGACACCAGCCGCGGTGGTGCCTTTCTCATCGTTGTGGATCTCCGCGTAGGCGACCCGTGAGTGGTCATCGATGACGGTGTGGACGTAGTCGTAACCCAGCCCCCGCTTGCGGGCCGGTCGATCACCGCGGCCGTGCAGACGCCAACCGCCGCCGTCAGGGATGCGGCCGAGCTTCTTCACGTCGACGTGGATCAGCGAGCCGGGATGGTCGTGCTCGTAGCGTTGCGCGGACCGGCGGGTGGCGCGGATCACCGCCCCCGTCACCGGGTCCAACTCCCGCAGCAGCGGCGTCTGATGGCGGCGCAACACCCGTCCGACGGTCGAGGCATGCATGCTGAGCTTGTTCGCGATGAACACCGGCCCGCGGCGGGTGAGGTGACGCATGATCCGCACCCGCGTCTCACCGCACGGACCCGTGCGGTGAGGGTGGCTGCGGGCGATGCTGGAACGATCGACCAGGCCCGCCGGCCCCTGCTCCTGGAACCGTCGCCACCACCGCCAGGCGGTCGTGCGCGAGATCCCCATTTCGGCTGCGACATGCGCGACCGCACGCCCGGACTGGATGCGCTGGACAAGGATCAACCTGCCGGCCGGAGTCAGCCGGGCATTAGCGTGGGACACGAGAGGCCTCCGTGTGTTCGAGCTGAAGAACTAGACAGCTCCAACTCGACACCGGAGGCCTCTCCTACGTCAACAACGATCCGGGTCAGTACACCTAGCGCAGACCGAGCCACCCCTTCGCGCGGTGCGCCAGCGGACGAAGCCCCGGCGCGACCCTCAGTGCCGCGCGTCCCAGTGGCGCGGAACCCGTCCACACCCGCTTCGCCAGCGAGGCATCCGCGGGCGGCCGCTGTGAGCCACGAGACCGCTCGGCGAAGAACACCAGCAGCCCGAGCAGCTGCCGCGCGTCGTCCTGCGTCGGCTCAGGCGAGAACTCCGCCGGGATCCTGCCCGACACCGCAGCGTCGTACAGCCGCCTGAAGTCGTGAGCGACGGCCCGCTCGGCGGCGTCCTGAGACGCCTTCGCGGCCCGCGCGTACCGATCGGGATCGCCGACGAGGTCGATGATCCGCTCAGCCAGTCCGCGCGCGTCTCCCTGCGGGGCCGAGACGATGCCGTCATTGTCCTGCACCAGCGTGAGCCACGGCAGGTCGTACATCGCGACGGGAAGACCCCGCGCCTGTGCCTCGGCGATGGTCAGCTGATAGCCCTCGATGATGCTCGTCGACACGAACACGTGCGCCCCGTCGATCGCCTCGCGAAGGCCCTCCCCCCGCCGCGGCCCCACCGCGATCACCCGGTCACCCAGCCCACGACGACGCGAGCGCGCGTTGAACTTCGCAGCGCTCACGTCGTCCCAGTCGGGTCCGATCACCCGCAGCCGGAAGTCGGCACCCAGCGAACGCAGCTGGGCGCCCACCTCGATGAGTTCGTAGACCTGTTTCGTGTGCTGTTCGAGCCGCCCCCACCAGAGAAGCTCGATCCGGCCCGTCGACGGCTGTTTCTGTACCCGGTGCGACGCGGATTCCCGCAGCAGGGGCGACGGCGGGTTCGGCAGCCATGACACCTTCTGCACCCCGCGAAGCCGGAAGTAGGCGACGTCCAGCGGCGACAGCACCACCAGCCGGTCGAGCACCGCGCTGCATCGTTCGATCAGCGACAGCCGGTCGTTGCCGTCGTAGATCGGGCGACCGACGAAGTTGTGCATCCAGCCGATCGTCGCCGCCCCCTCGGCACCGGCCATCAGCGCGAACTCCGGCCACGAGTCCGTGTACAGGATCTGATGGTCGATCACCACGTCGACCTCGTGCGTGCGGACGATCTGCGCCCATCGCTCGAGTCGGTCGACGAGATCGCGCCCGGTCAGCTCGACGAACTCGACACCGTCGGGGACCGCCGACGGGTCGCTGCCCGCGCTGCGCGCGACCACGGTCACCCGGTATCCGGCCGCCCGCAGATAGTGCGCCTGCGAGGCGATCACCGCCGAGACCCCGCCCGTGCGCAGGGTCGACGTCACCAGCAGCACGCTGCGTACAGGTCGCCCGCTATCGCGCTGCAGGTGCGTGTGCATCTTCAGCGTGCCGAGCGTCCTCGGATAGAAGCGCGCAGCGGCGTGCACGATGTCGTGAGCGGATGCCACCGTGTGCAGGTGCTCGAGTGCCGCATCGAGGGTCGACCCGACGCTGCGGTCGATGAGCTGAGAGCACACGTAGCCGATCATCGACAGTCGCGCCGACTCGTACGTCTCTCGAATAAGCTGCGGGTCGGGATGCTGGGTCGCGATCTTCTCGACCGCGGGCGAGATGGCGGTGATCGGATCGATCGCCGACGTGTAGAAGCGGGCGCGTTCGATGCTGTCGACGTCGTGTCCGCTGCCGCCGCGGCCGAAGTGGTACCGGTAGAGCCGGTCGGCGGTGGATGCGTAAGACGACGCCAGCGCCGCGGCGAGGAACATCAGCGGCAGGTCGTTCACCCTGGGGAACACGGCGTCGTCGGGCAGCAGCTCATGCGCCTCGCGCAGGATGCTGGTGCGGAACAGCATGCGCCACAGCTGCCCCTGCGCCGGCCGGCCGACGGGGAACAGACCGCGAAGCACGTCCACGCCGTCGAGCCGCCGGTGCGTCGGCTGCAGTCTGCGCTCGTATGACCCGCCGGTGCGGCCGTCCTTCTCGATCACCGTGACGCCGAAGCCGACGAGGTCTGCACCGCTCGCGTCGGCTGCTGCCAGCGCCTTCTCTGCGGCATCCGGCGCCAGCTCGTCGTCTCCGTCGAGAAACATCACCCGCTCTGCTCGCGCAGCGAGAACGCCCGTGCGGCGAGCCTGAAACGCCGACAGATTCGTGGGGTGAGAGATGAGCCGCACACGATCGTCCTGAGCGCGATGCTGGCCGACGACCGCGGCTGACTCGTCGGTCGACGCGTCGTCGACGCAGATGATCTCGACGTTCTCGATCGTCTGTCGACGTGCGCTCAGCAGGGCTGCGCCGAGGGTGCGCTCGTCGTCGAAGACCGGGACGATGATCGAGATGAGCGGAGGCACGGCCATGACGCCCAAGTCTATCCGCGCGGGTTACCCGGGTAAGTTGCGCGGGTCTCGCCGGATATTCTGAGAACCATGAAGATCGCTATCGCCGGAACGGGCTATGTGGGCCTGTCGAACGCCGTCGTCCTCGCCCAGCACCATGACGTGGTCGCCGTCGACATCGACCCCCACAAAGTCGACCTGCTCAACCAGCGGGTCTCGCCGATCGTCGACGAGGAGCTGCAGGACTACCTGAGCACCCGCGAGCTCAACCTCACCGCGACCCTCGACGGAGCGGCCGCGTATCGCGACGCGGACTACGTCGTCGTCGCGACGCCGACCAACTATGACGAGGAGGCGAACTTCTTCGACACCTCCTCGGTCGAGTCGGTGGTCGATGTCGTGCTCGACGTCAACCCCGCGGCGGCGATCGTCATCAAGTCGACGGTGCCCGTCGGCTTCACCGCGGGCCTCGCCGCACGGCATCCGGATGCGACCATCATCTTCTCCCCCGAGTTCCTGCGCGAGGGGCGGGCCCTGTACGACAACCTGCACCCCTCCCGCATCGTCGTCGGAGACCGCGGACCCGCGGGGCAGCGATTCGCCGACCTGCTCGTCGAAGGCGCGATGGACAGCGATGTTCCCGTTCTGCTCACCGATCCCACCGAGGCCGAGGCGATCAAGCTCTTCGCGAACACCTACCTCGCGCTGCGGGTGGCGTACTTCAACGAGCTCGACACCTACGCGGCCGTGCACGGCCTCAACAGCCGGCAGATCATCGAGGGCGTCGGCCTCGACCCTCGCATCGGCTCACACTACAACAATCCCTCCTTCGGGTACGGCGGCTACTGCCTGCCGAAGGACACCAAGCAGCTGCTGGCCAACTACTCCGAGGTGCCGCAGAACCTCATCGCCGCGATCGTCGACGCCAACAGCACCCGCAAGGACTTCGTCGCCTCCGACATCCTCGCCCGCGAGCCCGAGACCGTCGGCATCTTCCGCCTGGTGATGAAATCCGGTTCGGACAACTTCCGCCAGTCGTCGATCCAGGGCATCATGAAGCGCCTCAAGGCGAAGGGCGTGAACGTGATCATCTACGAGCCGACGTTCGAGGAGGACGAGTTCTTCCGCTCGGAGGTGGTGCGTGATCTCGACGAGTTCAAGAACCGCGCCGACGTGATCATCGCCAACCGGGCGACGGATGCCCTCTACGACGTCCCCGAGAAGGTCTACACCCGCGACATCTTCGGGCGGGACTGACGGCCGTTCCCGCCGCCGCGGACCTCCTGGTGGGCCGCGCGCGCTGGGTAGTATCCTGACAAGTGCATCCGAACTGCTGAGGGGCAGCGGGTCGATCTGTACGAGAGTGGCAGAGCAGAGACGTGACGACTGAGTCGAACAAGGGGACGACCGCGTTCTTCGGACGTCCGTCGTACGCGCCCGCCAGACCTGGCGCGGCTCAGACGGCTCGCCCTCTGGACGCCGCAGCAGGCGCCGCCGTCCAACGGCGACGGGTCCCCTCCTGGGTGCGTCTCTACGCGCGACGGCTGTTCTACACCGACACCGCGATCCTCATCGCGACCCTGCTCGTCTTCGGAACCACGGTGCTGCCCGGCCTCGAGGCGAGCCTGCTCTCGGACACGGGGCCCAACGACCTCCCGTACGTCGTCCCGCTCGTCGTCATCGGCATTCTCTGGATGCTGGCGCTGGCCGCCTTCGACACCAGGGACCGCCACATCATCGGCCATGGCGTGTTCGAGTACCGCCGCGTCGTGGACTCCACCTTCTTCGTATTCGCCGCCATCGTGATCGTCGCGTTCTTCCTGCGGATCGAGGTTGCCCGCACGTTCTTCCTGTTCGCGCTGCCGGTAGGGCTGACCGGGCTGCTCGTGGGGCGATGGGCGTGCCGCCAGTGGCTGCGCAAGCGGCAGGCGACAGGACAGTATGTCTACCGCGCTGTGGTGCTCGGGGATCGCGAGAAGATCGCACACGTGGTCAAGCAGATCCGCAGCACCCACGGCACCGGCTACCTGATCGTCGGCGCGGTCACGCCGCACGGCGTCTCGGACATGATCGGCGATGTTCCCGTGCTCGCCCCGCTGCACGAGGCCAAAGAGGCGATCGACGCGATCGGCGCCGACACCCTCATCCTCACCGGGGCCGACGAGATCAATCCCACCGCGATGCGACGCCTCGGCTGGGCGATGGCGGAGCGCGACGTGAGCTGGGTGGTCGCACCTGCGCTGACCGATGTGGCCGGGCCGCGCATCCACGCGAAGCCGGTGGCCGGACTTCCGCTCGTGCACGTCGACTTCCCGCGGCTGGAAGGCTATCGGCGATTCGCGAAGCGGTCGTTCGACATCGTCGGTTCGATTCTGCTGCTGATCGTGACGTCGCCGATCATGCTCGCCGCGGCCGTCGCGATCCGCATCGAAGGCCCGGGACCGGTGCTCTACACGCAGGCACGGGTCGGGCGTCGCGGCAACACGTTCGCGATGCTCAAGTTCCGCTCGATGGTGGAGGGCGCCGACGACCAGCTCGCCAGCCTGCTCGATCTGCAGGGCGCCCCCGACCAGCCGTTCTTCAAGATCGCCAACGATCCGCGCATCACCCGGGTGGGCCGCATCATGCGCAGGCACTCGATCGACGAGCTCCCGCAGCTGCTCAACGTGCTCTCGGGCAAGATGAGCCTCGTCGGCCCTCGCCCGCAGCGACCCGCCGAGGTCGCCCTGTACGACGACGTGGTCGAACGTCGCCTGATGGTCAAGCCGGGAATGAGCGGACTGTGGCAGGTCAGCGGCCGTTCCCAGCTGTCACCGGAGGACTCCATCCGCCTCGACCTGTACTACGTCGAGAACTGGTCGTTCACACAGGATCTTCAGATCCTGTTCCGCACGGTCAAGGCCGTGGTGGCTCCCGGTCGCACCGCGCACTGACCAGAGCAGGCGCCTCGATCAACGACGCCCCCACCGCTGGTCCCACTGACTCTGCGCGAGCACCTTGCGGTCGCGCGAGTGCACGAGCACTCGGAGGATGACGGCCATGAGCACGCCGATCCATCCGCCCAGGCTGTTGGCCAGCACATCCAGCACCGACGCCGTGCGCTGAGCGAGCAGAACAGCCTGCGCGACCTCGACGGCGGCGGAGATCATCGGAGCGATGAGCAGACCGAGCCACACCCCGCGCCACGGCAGCGCGAGCCCCACCAGCAGCCCGAGCGGGATGAACATCGCGATGTTGGCGGTGAACTCGAGCTTCGAGTAGCCGAACCACTCCGGCACACCGTTGTCATGAAGCATCGTGAGCAGCCTGCGGATGTCGTCTTCGCGGCCCATGTTGATCGGCGTCGGAGACAGGGTCACCCACAGCACGATGACGAGGCAGATCAGCAGCAGCACGACGGCGACCCCGGCGCGAAGACCACCGGTCGTCGGGCGGGGAGGCGGTGCGGGACGAGCAGCGTCGAGCATCCGGGTCAACTCGTCAGTCATTGGTCTCGCACCTTGCTCAGATTTTGCGGCGTCGGCGTCATCCTACGATGGAGGGATGAACACACGTGCCGAACGTCGCGCCCAGCAGCAGCGTGAGCAGAGCGAGGAGTTCGACAACCTCACCCGCGAGATCGCGGATCCCGCTGCTGAGGACTCCGACGACGGACGCCCCCCGAAGCGCCCTCTGCTGAGCAGCTTCCGCTTCTGGATCCCGATCAGCATCCTGCTGATCCTGATCGCCGCTGTCGTGATCAGCGCTCTCGCGGGCAAGCACGTGTACGACCGGGCCATGGCCGCGAAGACCTCGCTCGAGCGGGCGGTGCCTCTCGCCGCGCAGGCTGCTGACGCCGTGGCCGCCGGCGAGAACGCCGCAGCGAAGGAGACCGTCGCCGAGATCTCCGCCCTGACCGCGGATGCGAAGAAGCAGACCGACGACGACATCTGGAAGAGCCTGGAGTGGGTGCCCGTGGCCGGCCCCAACCTCTACGCCGTCCGCACCGCAGCATCCGTCACCGACGACCTCGTGCGCGACGCCCTCTCCCCCGCCACGGATCTGTCGCTCGCGGCACTGAAGCCCGTCGACGGGGCGATCGACCTGTCCGGCATCGCCGGCATGAGCGACATCGTGTCTCAGGCATCCGCTGCCGTGACCAAGGCCGCAGCTCAGCTCGACACGATCCAGCAAGACGAACTCATCCCGCAGGTCTCAGGAGCGCTCGAGAAGCTCACCGGCTCGGTCGACGAGCTCGAGCCGATGCTGAAGCCCGCCGCCGAGATCCTCGGCGTGCTGCCCGCAGCGCTCGGCGCCGAGAACTCGCGCAACTACCTGGTGCTGATCCAGAACAACGCGGAGTCGCGGGGCACCGGCGGAAACCCTGCCGCGCTGGTGATGATCAACGTCGACCAGGGGCGCATCAGCATCGACCAGCAGGCGTCGAGCGGCGACTTCGACAACGGACGCCGGAGTCCGGTCACCGAGCTGAACCCGGAGACCGCCGCGCTGTACGGCGACAAGATCGGTCGCTACATGCAGGACTCCACCCTCTCCCCTGATTTCACGGAGACCGCCGGGATCATGCGCGCCTGGTGGGCGGAGGAGTTCGGTACGCCGATCGACGCGGTCGTGTCGTTCGACCCGGTCGCACTCGGCTACCTGCTCGAAGCCACCGGTCCCGTCGCCGTGCCGAACGAGACCGTCGAGAGCGGCGGGTACACGGGTCAGGTGCTGAAGAAGCCTCTGACCCTCACCCACAAGAACGCCGTGTCGTTCCTGCTCAGCAAGATCTACTCGGAGTACCCCGTTCCCGAGCGACAGGACGCGGTCTTCGCCACGTCCGCGAAGGCTGTCTTCAACGGCCTCACCTCGGGCAGCGCCGAACCGAAGGCGCTGCTGACCGCCCTCACCCGAGCCACCGACGAGGGCCGCCTGATGTATCAGCCCGCTACCGAATCCGAGGCGAAGCTCGTGGGCGAATCCCGTCTGTCGGGCAAGCTGCCCAGCACGAACGCGACCTCGACCATGGTCGGCGCGTACGTCAACGACATCACCGAGGGCAAGCTCGACTACTACATGCAGCTCGACCTCGCCGCGACATCGACCCAGTGCACGGCTCCCGACGCACCCGTGTTCGGCGTCACCGCGACGCTCACCAACACACTGACGCCCGATCAGGCCGCGGGTCTCGCTCGCTACGTGGCTCCGGCACGCTTCTTCGCGAAGGGTGACGTGGCGACGAACCTGGTGCTCTACGGCCCGGTCGGGGCGAAGACCGTCAGCGTCACCGTCGACGGTCAGCCGGCGAAGGCGACTCTGAAGTCGCATCTGGGGCGGCCGGCCGCGCTGGTCAGGATCGAGAACACACCCGGGCAGAAGCACACGGTGGCGGCGACGTTCGAAGGCGCGTCCGGTGAGTACGGGCCGCTCGAGATGCGCCACACCCCGATGGTGCGCAGCACCCCGGTGGAGCTCGAGGCCGCCGGCTGCGGAGGCTGAGCGCCGGTCACACGTGGGAGCGGACGAAGGCGCCGATCCGCTCCTGGAAGACGTCGGTTCGGAAGTCCGCGGCACGTGCCACGCACGCCGCGGACTCCGTCGACAGGGCGCGGTCGACCGCGGAGGCGAGCTCGCGAGGCGAGTCCCATTCGTGCACGAGCGCCCCGGTGACACCGTCGATCACCGACTCCGCTGCACCGCCGACGGCGTTCGCCAGCACCGGTGTTCCGGAAGCCATCGACTCGACCGGCACGATCCCGAAGTCCTCGATCGGCGCGAACACGAGCGCAGCGGCTCTTCGGTAGAGCGCCTTGAGCAGGGAGAACGAAGGGTGGTGCACGAAGCGCACGTGCACCCCGCTGGATTGCGCCAACGCGCGCAACCGGGCCTCGTCGGGACCCTCGCCGGCGAGCACCACCGGTCTCCCCGACGCCCGACCTGCGGCGATGGCCGCGTCGAGGCGCTTGTACGCAACCCAGCGGGACACCGCGAAGAGGAAGCCGTCCGGCAGGTCGTCGAGAACAAGGCGCTCTGTCTCCGACAGCTCCGGCTCCCGAGCGAACTGCTCCACGGCGACCGGCGGGTGGATGATCTCCGCGTCGCGCTGCCAGGCGGTGCGGATGCGCTGCGCCACGAACGCGCTGTTCGCCGCGATCGCGACCGGCTCCTGAGCCCGACGGCGATCGAGCGGCTTGAGCGCTGACGAGACGGCTCGCGCCGGCAGGGAGTCGCCTCGACCATCGAGCCCCGGCTCCCAGATGTAGCGCGCGGGCGTGTGTGCGTAGACGAGTTTCGGAGCCTCGGCCGCTTGACCGCCGAAGCGCGCGTGATGCGCGAACAGATGGCTGCTGGCGAGGATCCAGTCGGCCTGCGCCGCCGGCAGCCGGCGCCAGGCGAACGGCATGAGAGGGAGAGCCAGCGCCTTGCTGCGCCGCAGTGGAGTGCGGGCGAGCCACGTCTCACGCACACCGATGAAGCGCCCCGCACTGTCATTCCAGAGCGCGAAGCGCTCGGCGTCGGGGAACACCGCGCTGAGCGCTTCGAAGACGTTCTCCGAGCCGCCGGTACGCGCCAACCACTCGTGCACGAGGATGCCACTCATGTTCCGCTCCCCCCGTGCGCGCCGGCGTCCGTCACCCAGCCAAGCGTACCGACCACGTCGCGCGGCAGTGTCCGAGGGATGCTGCACCCCGTTTTCCTGAAAGACGCATGGGAAAGCTGCTTGCCCTACCCGCGTAACCCCTAGTAGAGTCCTAACACGGCCGATGGGGAGCCGTGTGCGGATGGGGATCCGCACTGGTGTGGGATCTGATCTGGGGAGATCATGGGGACGCGTATCGGCTATGCAGCCGGAGCCTTCGACCTTTTTCACGTAGGTCATCTGAACATCCTTCGGCATGCTCGCGAGCACTGCGACGTGCTCATCGCGGGCGTGGTGAGCGATGAGATGCTGCGCGCGGTCAAGGGCATCGAACCCGTCGTCCCGACCGCGGAGCGAGCCGAGATCGTGCGTTCCAGCTCGACGCTGCGACGCGCGCTCGACGCGCTGACGCAGAACGCCATGGCGGTGACCCTGTGAACCGTCGGGAGTCTCGCGCCCCGCCGCGCGCCGGCCGGGTCTGACTGAACGACCATCGAACGTGGATGCTGCTGGGGAGCAGCATCCGCTCCGTGCACTGGGGTACACGGATCTGCACCGGGGGACGGTGCAGAACATGCCTGCCGTCTCGACGGCAGCAACTGGGGAAAGTCTGGGGAAATGACGCACTGGGGTTTGCGTACAGCAGCGGCTCGTGGAGTCCGGGAATGACCTCCGTCGAGGAGGTCCTCGGTCTGAGCGGCAGCGGGATCGATCGTCCCGTCGTCGCGCCACGAGCCCTGCGCGCGGTGCCCGACTTCGTCGTGGCACCGCGCGCGACGACGGCTCTGGAGCAGAGGCGCCGCTGGGAACGGCGCTATCGGACGCTCCTTCACGCCACGGATGCCGGCATGATCGCCCTCGCTGTAGGGCTGACTGTAAGCATCCAGATCCAGCTGGGTGCTGGCCTGCTCGAATCCATGGTTCACGCGTCTCTGTTGAGCGCTCTGTGGCTGGCGATGCTCGGCGGCACCCATACGCGCGACGCTGCTCTGTTCCGGCCCAGTGTGGCGGAATACCGCGGCGTTGCGCGCGCCACCGGCTCGGCATTCGGCGCTCTGGCCGTAGGTGACGCGCTCATGAGCCTGCATGGAATGCAGCTGCTCCTGCTCGTCGCCCTCCCCTCAGGGCTGGGGATGCTGGTGCTGAGTCGGTGGTCGTGGCGACGTTGGCTCGTCGCGCAGCGTGCACAGGGAGTCTTCTCGTCGCGCACGCTGGTGATCGGTCACCGTGATGACGTGGAGTACGTCATCACGAACCTCGGTCGGTCGAACTCGGCCGGTCTGCGAGTGGTCGGCGTCACCCTTCTCGACGGCGACGAGCGGGAGCTGGTCGTCGGCGACGGTGCGTATCCCGTGTTCGGCGATCTCACGAACCTGGGAACCACTGCCCGGAATCTCGGCGCAGACACCGTCGTGGTCGCAAGTCGTCCGCGTGGCGACGCCGAGTTCGTCAAGCGGCTGAGCTGGCAGCTCGAGGGCACCGCTGCCGAGCTCGTGCTCTCCAGCCGGCTGGCAGACGTCGCCGGTCCGCGACTGTCGTTCGAAGCACTCGACGGCATGCCCCTCATCCGCGTGCAGATCCCCACCTACTCCGGCGGACAGCACATTCTCAAGCGCGCTCTCGACATCGCCGTCGCATCCTGCGCGCTCATCCCGATCGCGCTCGCCTACCCGGTGCTCGCGTTGATGATCAAACTCGACTCACCGGGCCCGGTCTTCTTCCATCAGGAGCGCGTAGGCCGCGACGGGCGACTCTTCAAGATGGTCAAGTTCCGTTCGATGCACACCGACGCCGAGCAGCAGCTCGCGGCCCTGCGCGAGCAGAACGAGGGCTCAGGCCTGCTGTTCAAGATGAAGGACGACCCGCGCGTCACGCGCGTCGGCCGCGTGCTGCGCAAGCTGTCGCTCGACGAGCTCCCGCAGTTCTGGAACGTCCTCATCGGCGACATGAGCGTTGTCGGACCGCGTCCGCCACTGCCCAGCGAAGTCACCGGGTACGACGGCGAGGTGTTCCGCCGGCTGTACATCAAGCCCGGGATCACCGGCCTCTGGCAGGTGTCGGGCCGCAGCGACCTCTCATGGGATGAGAGCGTGCGCCTCGACCTACGCTACGTCGAGAACTGGTCGGTGATCAGCGACCTGCAGATCATGTGGCGCACCGCCAAGGTCATGGTGCGCCCGAGCGGGGCATACTGATGTTCCGACGAGGGCCCGTGAGCGCGGAACGACCGCCCCTGCAGCAGCATCCGCAAGAGCAGCCTGCGCCCGTCGATGAGGTCCTCTCCGGGCGAGTGTTCTTCGTGGGATCATCGGGGGGCCATCTCGCCCAGATGATGCCCTTGACCCAGCTGTTCAGCCCAGAGCACCGCACCTGGGTGACGTTTCGAACAGGCGACGCTCTCGGCGCGCTCCGAGACGAGAAGGATGTCGTGTGGGCCTATCACCCCACCACGCGCAGCGTTCGGAACCTTCTGCGCAACGCCGGGCTCGCCTGGCGGCTGCTGCGTGAGCGGCGACCTGATGTGATCATCAGCACGGGTGCCGCGGTCGCCTTCCCGTACTTCGTCCTGAGCCGTCTGTTCGGTGCACGCACCGTGTACATCGAGGTCTATGACCGAGTGGACAGCCCGACCCTCACGGCGCGGCTGTGCAGTCCATTCGCCGACCTGATGCTCGTGCAATGGGATGAACAGCGCGCCCTGTACCGAGACACGATCGCGATCGGACCACTGCTGTGAACGGCGACGTGCGGCACGAACGCCAGCGAATCCTGATCCTGCTGGGCACGGACGTGCATCCGTTCGCACGCCTGTGCGACTGGGCTGACCAGCGCGCGACCGCTCACCCGGAAGAGGACGTCCTGGTGCAGCACGGGGCGACTGCTGCGCCGAGGACCGCACGGGGGGTGGAGATGCTCGCACCCGATGAGCTGCACAGGACCCTGATCAGCATGGATGCCGTCGTGACTCACGGCGGGCCCGGGACCATAGCGGCCGCGAGAGCGGCGGGACTCGCGCCGCTTATAATTCCCCGCGACCCTGCACATGGGGAGCACGTGGACGATCACCAGTTGCGGTTCGCCCGGTGGGCGTCCGAGCGCGGGCTGGGCGAAGTCGTGCTGCACGTCGACCTTCTCGACCAAGCGCTCGATGCTGCTGCGCCGCATACCCGGTCCACCGACGAGAACCCGCAGGAGCAGGTCGCAGCATCGACGCGCCGAGTTCTCGAGGAGCTGCGCGTGCTCCGTTCGCGTGGTGCGTCGCGACGGCGTCTACCGTCCCTTAAGCCGCCCACCTGGGCCTGACTGAACGCCTGGGCCGCGCAGTTCGGCCGGCCCTGAGGCGAACGTCGCTCTGGCATGACGTGTGGCTTACGCTGTTCGCCCTCCGCCGAGAAGCGGCGTGGGCCGCGTCTGCCCGTCTGCGGTGCGTGCCCGAGCCTGACTTACCCGGCTCAGATACATCAGTGCCACCACCAGGAGCACACCGACGAACGACTCATGAATCCTGCCCAGATACAGCAACGTCACGGCACCGGACCCGGAACCGGATCGGGCGTCCGTCCCGATGGCTGACACGACAATCGGCTCCAAGATCATGAAGCCGTACCAAGCCCAGCGCACACCTGCAGAAGACGTCGCGGTGTCGTCGATCAGCCGGCGGTCGAAGACGTCAAACGTGAGCACCGCAAGCACGATGAAGCCGAACGTCTCGGCTTGGTCGATCACCCAGGAGCTCGGCGCCCAGACGATCGCCCACACCGTCAGCGCCACCAGAAGAAGTGACGACGACCACGGCACCCAGCGCGGCAGCGGGCGACGCAGCGCAACGTACGGAAGCACGATCGCCAAGCCGAGCGCCGCTTCGTTCAGAGTGCGGATGCGGGAGGGCAGATCGCTGAGCAAGAGCGCTATACCGATGATCGCCCAGAGCCCGCCATGTGCCGCCGAGAGCGCGAACCTCCTGCGCTCAGGGACCCGGGGCAGCGCGACCTGGAGCCACAGCCCCAGCACGAGTGCGAAGAGATATCCCTCGCTGTTGTATGCGATTCGCGTCGATGCGACAGAAGGGAACATCGTCGAGAGCGCCCCACTGACGATGACAATCAACAGCACGGCCACCACGCCGTAGATCGCCCAGGTTGCGATACCCAGCCTGCCGGTCATCTCACTTCCACCTTTCCGCGGCGGGTTAGTGTCCCACCTCACTGCACGCAGTCCGCTGCGGCTTCCTTCGGCAACTCCGCGACCAGCTTCTCGGCCGACGCCATCGCCTTGTCGGCGGCCGCATCGTCTCCGTTTTCTCGACTCAGCAATGCTTCATCCCACTTCTGCGCGATAGCTATACCTGCGTCGATGTCGTCCGCGGCATCCGGGAACTGCGTGCGGAGCGTGTCCCAGTAATCGAGGAGATCTGTAAGCCCCACCACGCTCCTCCGCAGCTTGTCGTCGACGATCGGGGTGCCCGAGTTCACCGTGCGGAGCCCGTCGAAATACACCTGGTTGAGGTTGCAGAGCGTATGCACCACGGATTCCGCCGGGGGCGGCTCTTCTTCGTACTCGTAGGCCTGCGGCTCATTGCCTGCGTCCTTGGAGTAGTCCGTCGTATCGGGGGGCACATCGTCAGGGTCAGGCACGCTCGCTGTCGATGCCGCCGGTGAAGGCGTGCCGTTTCCGGCGCCCGCTCCGAAGTCCGCAGTGCACCCCGTCAGGCCGAGCATGACCGACAGCACCGCAGCGATCCATATCCGGGAATCCACCTGTCGCTTCATGTCGTCATCCGGCTGTGGGTGCGAGTAGGAGGGTCATGGTGACGTCGCGTGCGCTGGTGGCATCGGTCGTGGCCACCAACGGACCATAGGTGCCGCCATCCACGGTCTCAGCGGTCAACAAACTGCTCACCCGCCCACCACCGGTCCCAGCCTGGGTCGAAACCACCTCTATGCCAGCGGGGGCCGTCCATCCCGTCGTACTCGACGAACGATCCGCCCAGAACGACAACGCGACTCTCTTCTCCCCTTGCACAGTCACAGCCGGAGTGCGGTGCGAGGAGACATTGGCCGCCGTCGCCGACTCCAGAACCTCAACGCCGCCCTCACCGACACCGCGATAGGCCACCATCGTCAAGTCCGTACGGAACGTCGAACTCGGCCACGTCATCGTCACCGACTGACCCACCTCCGAACCATCAGCCACCTTCGTGAACGTCGACACCGCCAGCGGCCCCGACACCACCCGCTTCTTCAGAGTCCACTCCCCTGCACCCGCAGGACCAGTGCCCTCCGTCGCATCGTTGACAGTCACGAACAACACCAGAAGATCCCCGGCCTGCACACCATCCGGCACAGACACCGCAGCCGACGCCGTCTGCTGACGCATCACCGCCGACTTGCCCACAAACTGCGCCGCCGTCGTCACCGGCCCCGATGACACGACCACTTCGAGCTCGTGCGTCGTCGATCCCGTCGCGCCAGATTCGTCGGTCACGGTCAGTGTCACCGTGTACGTTCCGGCAGCAGCGAATGTGTGCGAAGCCGTCACCCCCGACGCCGCAGCCGAACCGTCACCGAAGTCCCATGAATACGCGGTCACCGCGTCTCCGCTGTCGGGATCTGAGGAATCAGCACCCGAGAACTCACATGACAGCGCATCGCAGCTGGGTTCGCCGATGACGGCGACCGGAGGCTGATTCGCCAACGCCGCGACCTCGACGCTGGCGGTGGCTGTGGCGCCGAACTCGTCGGTGACCGTGAGCCTCACCGAATACGTACCGGCTTCACCGAAGGTGTGTGTCGGGGAGGCCTCTGTGCTGGGCGTCGTGCCGTCGCCGAAGTCCCATTCGTAGGACGCGACCGAGTCGTCCGCGTCCGATGAACCCGATCCGTCGAACTGGCAGCTCAGCCGATCGCACACGACGGGATCGGTGATGACCGCCACAGGCGCTTCGTTCTCGACGATCACAAGCTCGGTTGATTCCGTCGTCTTCGCGCCACGGTTATCCGTGACCGTGAGCTTGACCGTGTAGCTTCCCGATTCGGCGTATGTGTACGAGGCAGACGTTCCCGTCTGGGTCTCTCCATCGCCGAAGTCCCAGAGGTACGAGACGATCGAGCCGTCCTCGTCGCTGGAGCCGGCGGCCGAGAACGCGCACTCCAGGCGCTCGCAATCTGCGTCGAGCACAGCGACCGGCGGCTTGTTCGCCGTGGGCTGCGGCCCGTCTGCGAGAAACAGCGCGCGTCCCCTCCAGTCCACACCGTCGATCGCGGGACCACTGACCGCCGCCGCCGCGCCGCTGGCTGCGCCGGCGACCCATGGGACCACCGACAGGTTTCCGTCGGCGGTGGTGACGAAGTAGAGGTGCTGCGCGTCTTCGTCGAAGAAGATTCCTCCCAGACCGCCGACAGCGAGTGCCCCGACATCGCGAACTTCCTGTGTGATCACGCCACTGTCGGGAGCAAAACCGCGGGACCACAGCTTGTTCGATCCAGTTTTCGTGTAATACAGACGCCCCGAGTCGTAGGCGAGGCCCGCGAGACTGGGGATGTCGTTGTAGAACGACGGCTTGGTGCCTCTGAAGGTCTGTCCTGAACCGGTGTTAATATCGCTCCAGTACGGATCGTTGTAGGGGTCGACGGCTGTCGCTGGCCCGTAGGTCTCCCCATCGAAGGTGCGACGCATGAGCTCCCTATCGGAGGTTCCGTAGTAGAGCACTCCGTCGATCGTCACGGCGCCTCTGACGCTCGACCAGTCGATGTCCCCGGCCGGAGCGGCCGCAACAGGCTCGTCGACAGCTTCGCCTGTGAACCAGACCCTCGAAAGACCACTGCTCTCCGGCGTCGGCTCGCCTGCAGGAATGCTGGTGAGGATCTCAATGCCGTTCACCAACGGGTTCTCGATCTTGTGCAACCACGTGAGGTCGATGGCTCCGTCTGACGTGACGGTGAACGACTTCATCGTGCCAGCCTGGTCGCCGACATCCGCGACGATGTCATAGTTCTCGAGTGCTTTTGAGCCCTCGATGTCAACATCGAACACACGCTGTCCGACCGCGCTCGTGCAGCTGCAGCGGTTCGACAGGTAGAGCCGAACCACGACTTCCTGCCCGCTCGGCACCGGGAAGGACCACGCCATCTCGTTTGCGTCGCTCGGATCCCAGCGCTCACTGTCGAACACCTGAGAAGGCGTCGACCCAGGAACGGCGCTGTCCACCGAGGCGACCGGATCCCACCCCGCGGCGTTGCTTCCCTGGTTGCGGAACGCGCTGCTCGCGCCGTCATCAGCAGCCCAATCCGGACCGCCATCGATGGCGGGAAGAGTCGGGCCACCCGCGTTGATCCGGTAGAGCACGCTGCCGGCATCGGCCGAAGGAGCATTCGGAACCTTGTACACGTTGCTCGGCAGCGCTCCGGTATCGCCGGCTCCTACCGGTGTCCCGGTGGAGACGGGGAAGAACGCGATGCGCGGCCGACGATACTTCCAGTGCCCGATCTGCTCGGTGTCGCTACCCACCCACAGGCCGGTCGCGCTCACGAAGACGCTCTCTGCGCCCACTCCCCGCGGGCTTCGTCCAGGGTTCCAGTCCAGCGGAACGCCGTTGTCCACCCGGACTGCGCCGATTCCCGGCCGCGGCACCGCGCCCGGAGCGGGATAATCCCGCCCACCCGCGTTGTTCATCCACCGCTGGTGACCGCCCGTGTACACGGCCGCTCCGCTGGAGGCGACGCTCAGCAGCGTGTCACCACCTGTGTCATCGAGCCAATCGGGCTGAACCGTCTGACCCGAGTTGGCGACGTTCCACCGTGTCACCGTGTCGCAGAGCGTACCGGGGTTCGGTCCACCCGTGGCAGCAACCATGAAGTAGCTGCCGTCTGGAGACGAAGCGACGCTCCGCACATATGTGTCGAACGCGTTCGAGAAACAAGCCGGTGCGAAGCGGTCTGTCCTCCAATCCGCTCGCACCGCTGCTGTGGCACCCGTCAGATCGATGAGAACCATCTGACGTCGGTCCAGACCGTCAGCCTTGCGAAAGTTGCCGATGACGGCCATCTGGTCGCCCTGCGGCGCCACGGCGAGAGCTTTGGCGCCGACGGGCGCCTGTGCCTGGCCGGGCTGTCCGGTGTAGTTCTGATTCTCAGTGAGAGCGACGGAGAGGAAGCTCTCGCGAGCGCCCGTGAGGGCATTCAGCGAGACCAAGCCGTTGAACGGCTGACCGCCGACGACGGTGAAGACCCCGCCTACGTAGAGCCTGGAGCCTACGCGTTGCAGGTCGTTCACCGCCCCGTTGATGGCCGGCGCGTTGAAGCTGCCGACGATCGCACCCGTTGTGAGGTTCATGAGCACGATCTTCTTCGTCACACCGTTGACGCCTTGGAAGGATCCTGCGAGATACACGGTGTCGTCGGTCGGCCCGGGCTCCACCGCGCGGACTTGTCCGTTGCTCACGTTCGGAGCGAATGCAGTGTTGATGGCACCGTTCACCGCGCTGAAAGCGACCACGTTGGTGCGGTTCAGCACGGGTGAGCCGCTGCTGGGAGCCACCTGCGTGAACTGCCCGGCGACCACGACGCTGTTTCCCACCTGCGTGGTGTCGAGGACGCGACCGTCGAGGATCTGTGGAGTCCAGCTCACCGGCACGGCGCTCACCACACGATCGTGTGAGGCGGGTGCCGTCACGATCGCTGGACGATCGGTCACCGCGACCACCGACGAAGGCTCCATCGCCTGCGCTTGATGCCATCCCGGCAGCGCTACGAGTTCCGCGACTATGAACGCCGCCGTCACGATGATCGCCATGATGCCGCGACGCCTCATCGGCCTCGCGGACACAACGGACTCCCCATATTCCATTGCAAGCTCCCCAGCTTCGTTGCTTCCTCTTACCCCAGTCGTAGAGGAGAACGCGTTAAGTGTGCCCGAGCGGATGCCTCGTTAGCAATACCCTGCGCCCTCCCCTCAGATTCCGCGTCCCCAGCGATGGAGCACATTCAACACAAGATCACCTGAGCGCGGCACGATCGCCACAGGAATGGCAACCCACGCACGCCATTGGCCGGGGTTGGTGCGCAGGGCACGACGAGCCCAGCTCCAGGCCTTATCGCGCTTTCCCTCGCTCGCGTAACCGAACGCGATCTGCCCCTGAAGCCTCGACGCGCCGACGCGATGCGCCGCGACGTCCGGGTGATTCTCGAGCATCCATATCGAGCTCGCGATCTTCGTGTCCCACCGGCGCGAGAAGTACGAGGTCTTGCCCCACAGAACTCGCACCAGCGGTTGGTCGGTGTGAACGATGGGATGCAGCGCAGAGCTTCGCAGCAGGATGTCCCAGTCTTCGTTTTGACTGCCCGGGATCTCCTCGTCGATCAAGCCGAGCTCGCCCATCAGCGCGGCCCGCCGGAACAAGAAGTTGGAGGAGTGAAGCATCGACATGCGCGACCCGAGCAGCATCTCGTGGGTGACCGTCTCCGTGCCGGCGAGCCGCACTGTCGACCGATCTCCGTAGTCCACTTGAATCGCAGTAGTGGCCATCGGCGCGTCGGGAAATCGGGCCAGTGCTTTCACCTGCGCAGCGAGCTTGTCCGGCATCCATACGTCATCGTCATCGCAAAAGGCAACAAGCTCCCCGCCGCTGGCGAGGATTCCCGTATTGCGCGCACCGGCGAGACCGGGAGTGCGCTCGTTGCGAAGAATCTCGACGGGGCGTTCCCCGTCTCTGCGAAGAGTCTCGTCTGGCTCAGCCCGATCGAACACGACAATCGTGTTGATGCTGCCCTCATACTGCTGGGCTCTCACCGCGTCGATCGCACGCCGAAGCTCGACGGGTCTCTGGTGAGCCGGAATCACCACGCTGACCGAGGGGTACTTATTCATGGCTCTCTCCTCTATGACGCCTTGCTCCGCGATCGAGTGTCTGCGTTCGGCTCTCTGCTGCGACTGTCGGTGCACATGATCAGCCCGACCGGGTACACACCACTGGCGAGGTGGCGTTCATAAGCGCGACGCAGCGTTCCCGTGCGGGACCGACGATCGATGACCAGCAGAACGCGCGCTCCTCTGTGGTCGCCCGCACGCAGATGAGCGTTAAGTGCGCCCGCCATACGGCGAGCGCGAGGGCTGAGTGGATCAGCGAGGACCCCGGCCACCGGAAGGTACGCGCGCACCGCTTCCAACGTGCGTGGAACGTCAGCAGCAGAGACACTGGCGACGACGGGAATATCGATACCCAACCGGGATACCGGCCTCAGGCCGATCCGACCGAGGTATCGATCGTAGACAAGTACCAGCGCCAGGCCAGCCAACGCCCCAAGCCCCAGGCCCGTTGTCACCCTGATGGTCAGCTCGGAGTTCGTGCGCCGCGGTGTCGCTGCGCTGATGACCTGACCGGCAGGAAGATCGTTGGTGCCGAGCAGCACGTCTGCCACTTCTACTCGCTCGCGTCTGATCTTCGTCACGGTGCCCCACAGCGATTCACCTCTCGCTGTCTCGGTCAACTTGCTGATGTCTTGATAGACGTCATCGAGGGCCTCTTCGCGTGCACTGTACCTGGCCACGACCGACTCATTGGATTGCGCGATCAGTTCCGTCCGCAGTCTCAGGTACTCCTCCGCAGCGGTTTCGACCCCCAGGATGGCATCTCGTTCGTCTGCGCCGGCGTAGCGCAGAATCAGGACTCGAGAATTGCTCTCGGCACCAATGCTCAACGCGCTTCGAACGTGCTGCTCAGGAAGATCGAGCTCGTCGGCGACCGCTCGCACCACTGGCACGGATGTGGCGATCCGCGCCTCACCATCGAGAGAAAGCGTGCGGACACCGGGCACACCGACAAGATCAGCAGCAGGCACGAAGATGCGCTGCGTGGCCTCGATCGGAGCGCCTTTGACAACATGCACCCCCAGGCCCGCTGCGCCGCCAGCAATGGCGATCACGAGCACTGTCAGGGCGTGCTGCCGGAACGGACGTAGAACCTGGCTGACGGCGGGAAGCTCCGCTGGATGCTCTCGTGCCAGTAGGCCGATGCCGATGAACCCGACGTAGAGGCCGACCCCTACGGCGTTGTACACCGGCATCGTGATGAGGAGGGCGATGAGCGCGCACAAGGCTGCGGTCCCCTCGGCGCTCGTCGCCCTGAGGTTCTGGACGATCTGCCGAAGCATAAAGCCCAGATACAGGGCGAGCCCGATCAGACCAGCGCCGAAGATCACAAGCCACAGCTGTCCCTGCGTGCCCAGGGGCGGAGGTTCGCATTTCGGACATGCGTCGGTGGCGCCGCCCGCGATCGATTTGAAATTACCTGCGACGTCTCGGGTGGAGCCGAAGCCCACCAGCGGCGACCCTTCGAGCGTGCTGTTCACCGAGAGCAAGCCCAGATTGGTGCGTCCCTCGTTGCTGTGGGGGTTGTCGAAGCGCGCAAGGACCAGGTCGCCGAGAGATGAGAACATCAGGACGGCGGCGACCCCGGCCAGCAGCATTCCGGACGAGAAGAGCAGCTTGAAGTGCCCCTTGCTCGCGGCTCGGATGACGAGGAACGCCCCCATCGCGGCGACCGCCGCCCACATGCCCCGGTTGAGCGAGGACACGATCGTAAACAGTCCCAACCCCAGGATGACGAGCATGGCCGTCTTCCTCAGGGTGCTGCCCCGAGACCATGACGCGACGAAGAACGGCAAGCTGACCGCAGTCGTCAGGCCCCACTCGTTGGTATATGCGAACGGAGCACTCGGACGCGCCTCGTCGTAGCCCAGGAAATTCTGAATCTGCGCGGTCTGGATATGCACGAGATCGTGGACGAACGGCTGGCTGGCCACGGAGGACGGGAGCACCATCTGCAGTGCGGACGGAAGGCTCAGCTCGGGCACGAGCACACCGAGCATCCCTCCGCCGACCATCATCACGAACAGCCAGGCGATGCTTCGCGCCAAACGCTCGGACGTCACCAGCCGCCGAGTGTTGGCCACGTACAGCGCCACGATCGTGATGATCAGGTACCAGCAGAACCGGTAGCCGAAGGTGAGATAACGGCTCATCTGCGTTCCCGGGACAGCCCCGGGCGCGTCCACCTGAATCACCAGGACCCCGATGGCGAGCCAGCAGAGCCAGACCATCCACATCCCGAAGCCGCGTGGCATGTGCACCAGCCGTTGCTTCATCAAGTGCACCGCCATCGGTATCGCCATGACGAAGAACATGATCTGCCACACACCCAGAACCCACCAGATGGGCAACCCGACGAAGAGCAGCGCGATCGGCCAGCCGGCGTCCTGAGATCGCAGGAAGCGGTGGATCATCTTGTGCGGTTCGTCAACGCAGGCGGCTTGTCCGGATGCTCGATGTCATACCCGAATGCCGCTGCACGCTCGCCGAATCTTGCGATGATCCGCCTATAGGCCAATCGGTCGAGAGGTGAGCCATCCGCCATGTCTCGCCAGCGATCGAGGTACGAATCTGATCGCGTGGATTGAACCCTGTCCGCGGCCAGCGGGGTGTCGACTCCGATGAACTCCGCGATCGTCCGGAGAGTCTGGTCGGGCTGGTCGATCAGATGCTCGTAGTGGACCAGATGCAGACGGTCGAGGTGCTCGCTGTCCGCTCGCAGGATGTCGTGTGCGATGAACCAGTGCTCGACAAGTCGCTCGAGGCTCTGCCGCTTCGCCCACTTCTTCGTCGAAAGGGCGACCACGACAGGATGACGCTGAATCATGATCAGACTGCAGCCGGGGAACACCGCCTGCAGGTATCTGCCCATGATCAGGTTCGGTGGCGACTTCTCGACCAGCAGAGGTCGCGAAAGATCCCAATGTGGAGTCCACGCTTCTAAAAGGCTCTCCCGAGCCAGCGCCGGATCGCCGAGATCTTCCGTCAGATGCGCTCGCCTGCGCCGAGCGAACCGCCCGGCGCCACCGTGCGCCGCAGCCGGCAGGTAACTCTGCTGAAGGTGTTGCCCCTCGTCTTCCTTCGCCCCCGTGCCCTCGAACCCCGAGATGGCGGGGTGATCGGCGAGAATCCGGCCGAGAGCGGTGGTTCCGCTGCGATGCAGCCCACCGATGAAGACAAGTCGCGTCGGATCGATCGTAGCCAGCCCCATACTGGACCACTCATCCCTTCAAAAAAGGCGGAAATCATCCCCTTTGATCCCCTGATGGCCCTGAGCATACCCGAACAGTCGGCGCTGGCTGCCAGGTTTTTGACCTGCCTGGGGGCACTATGTATTGTTATCCGCGATACGACTGGGGGAATGTGTGGAGGCTGAATCTCGGTCTGGTCGCGACCTACCCTCTTTGCGTTCTGCGCTGCGGCACCACATCACGTCGATCATCGTCTGCACCGCGCTTGCTCTCGGATTCGCGGCTCTCTATGTGGTGAACCTTCCCTACACCTACACCTCTTCGGCTGTCGTGCTGCTTGCGCCTGCGCCCGGCAACCCGCTCACCGCCGAAGCAGCGTCGGGGAGCGGTACGCAGACCACTGTTGCCATGTCCACAGAAGCAGAGCTGGTCCGCACCTCGGCGGTGCGTGACATCGTGGCCGATACGCTCGGGCGGCTTGCACCGGACGGGCGCGAACGCCTTGAGGTGACGATACCCACCAACACGCAGATGCTCGAGATCTCGTTCACTTCCCGCACCGCGAAGCAGGCGCAGGAAGCGGCGCAGGCGTTCGCCGAGGGTTATCTCGCCTTTCGAGAAGAACGCGCCACGAGCACGCAGAACTCACAACTGGAAGCACTCCAGACGCAGATCGATGCGGCCGAAGCGAATCTGCGACGGGCGACGTCTGAGGCCGCAAGTGCCGGGACAGGCTCGTTCGCCTCTCAGGAGGTCCAGCTCTACACGGACCGACTCGCGCAGCTGAGCACTTCGCGTAGCGCAGCCGAAGCCCTCAACACCGCGCCTGGATCGATCATCGCGCCGGCTGTCGAACCCGCCGGCGCGAATGAGCTTCCCGAATGGGTCTACTTCCTGGCGGCGGCTGCGCTCGGAATGCTGGCGGGGATCGCATTCGCTCTTCTCCGGGAGTGGCGGCGAGACCTCGTACGGGACACAAACGCCGCAGCGGAAATGGATGTCGCCGTTTTCTCGACCGTGCCTTCACCGGGTAGCACCCTGGTCAAAGACACCGCGGATGATGGGACGGAGCACGAGGCATACCGCCGGCTGCGCGCCGCGGTCGTGGCGAACGGACCCGCGCCGCACATCCTCGCCGTCGCGGGCGTCGAGGACGAGTCCTCCTGGGGAATCGCGAGCAATCTGGCTGTCGTGCTCGCGGAGGCCGAGTTCAGTGTCGCTCTCATCGCCGCCGATATGAGTTCCGCTCCCAGCCAAGACCCGCTCGGCATCGGCCGACACCGGGGTCTGGCTGATTCAGCGGGAGAAGCTGCTGCAGCCCGCGAGTTCCTGGTCGAAACGCGAGGCGTGAACGTGCTGACGGCCGGCCTCGATACTGCCGGCGCCCGAGACCTGACCGCCAGCCCCGCCTTCCGCGCAATCGTGAACAGCCTTCATGAGGACTTCGACTTCGTCGTGATTGCGGCGGCTTCCGCCGGCTCGGCGGAAGGAGATGCCGCTCTTCTCGCCTCGGACTCCGTCCTTCTCATCCTCACCTCGGATCGCACCAAGCGAGCGCGCCTCAACGCGGCTCTCGAGCGTTTCGACCGTCTCGGGATCGATGTCTTGGGCGCAGTCAAGGTGACGACCGCCAAGGCGCCCGCGACACACAGCGAGCGAAGCCAGAGGCCGACTCGGACATCCCGGAACGAAGAGATGAATCCCAAGTATGCGAGGGCACGCAGATGAGCGACGTCGGCTTAGGCCTCGGCCGCGCCGATCACGCATTCGCGGCACCGGCGCAGGAGCGCGGAGCGTCTCGGCGCCGCGGCACGCATGCGGCGATTCCCCTGGCATCCTCTGAGTCCGCGCGATTCCTCGTGCCGCTGAGCCCGACCGTGTCGAGTGCAAGAGCCATCCGCGGATATAAGGTCGCCTCGTCGGCTCTCAGTCGTCTCTCTGCCGCAGTCGTGTCCGGTGCATTCCGGTTGGGCGCTGCGAGCGCGCTGCCCAGACGCGTGACGCTCGGGGGGCCTGGCACGTTCGTGGAGCACGTGCTCCAACGATTCCCCAGCGGCGGGGCATTCAGCGTTCATCTCGGCCCGCCTCGAGCGAACCGCAAACCTGTGATGCACATCATGGATCGCACAGGCACTTCGCTGGCCTATGTGAAGCTGGGTGTGAACGCCCTGACCTGCGCGCGGGTACGCGCCGAGACCGCCTCGCTGTCAGAACTCTCCTCTCGTCGCCTGCAGGGTTTGGTCGTACCTGAAGTCATCGACTCCGGAACCTGGGACGACCTCGACTACCTGATCATGAGCCCTGTGCACGACGGCCCTCCCGCCGAACCATCGCTCACGAGGCGGCGTCGCGCCAGCGAGTCTCTGGTTGGGGCATTCCCGTCCTACGACAGCTCCGTCGCCGACGCGCCGTGGTGGACGAACGCTCTTTCCTCGCTCGAGACGAAGCGAGGTGACAGCGATGCGGAGCGCCTGATGAGCGCCGCTGCCCGTCTTCAGGACAAGTTCGGTCGCGTGACTCTTCGGCATGGGGCGTGCCATGGCGACTGGACGCCCTGGAACATGGCCGCGCGCGACGACGATGCGATCGCGGTCTGGGACTGGGAGCGCTTCGCGGAGAACCGTCCTGCCGGGTGGGATGCTCTGCACTTCCACGTGGCTTCCTACCGGGGCGATGCAGCCACCGGCTTGCGCAGTGCCCGCCGACATCTCGCCGAGATCATCACCGGGGTTTCCCATCCGCACGAGCGCGAGGCCATCCTCGCAACGTATCTTCTGCATCGCGGGTGCACATTCCTGGCCGATCGGCAGGAGGCCGCCGGCGCGCCGAACGGCCCCCTGGGGCGGTGGCTGCTTCCTGCGCTCGAAGAGCTCGTGTGAATGCAGGCCGCTGAGACGGGTGCTCAAGCCGATCAACTTCGGGAATAGCCCAACCAGTACCGCACAGGGGCGGTGAGGACCTTCACCGCCCGACGTTGGCGAGGATCCATCCGAGTGCGCCATACCTCGTCAGACTTGATCACCAACGGCTCTTTGCGGAAGCGCATCGGATTACCGCCGATCGAGTGTCCTGCAGGTATATCGATTCCACCGGGGGCCGAGAGATCCGGGGAATAATGTCCGGGAAGCGCTAATGCGCCCCACATCCTGCGCAGAACGTCGTTCGGGGCCTTGACGAAGTCCTCGTAGCGGAGGCGTTGCACCGGGCGGTCACTCAGACGCGCAAATTGCATGAGGAGGTTGTTCGACATCCACAGCATCGAGGCCCAGAAGGAGGAATATCTAGTCATCATCTCTCCTGCCTCAGCTGTTTCCGGCCGCGACACTTCTCGCGACCAGGAATAAGCGACCGCGACGCTGTCGCGGACGAGATGAAGCAGACGCAGATCCACCCGCGGATCTTTGACGAGTGCGAGCGCGAGTGATGCGTGCTTGGACGAATCGACAACGACGGCTGCCCCCGTCACCGACGCCGCCGCCGCGTAGACCGCGCGGTAGTAGCCGGTGTACTCCAGGATCTGCTGCCGAGTCCGCCCGCGCACAGGAAGGACCGTCTTGAAAACGCGCCGCTGCCTGTCAACGGCGTCGAGCAGGCCGAGCACCTTGTCGGTGTCGACAGCAGACCAGCCCCCGAATGCCCGTTCGCCGACCGCGCTCCAGAATGAGCAGTCGTAGAACCGACTGCCGCACTCGCACAGCTCATTCTCGCGGAGACCTCGAGTCCACAGGTGAACCATCTCACCGAGCGATACCACGGTCGGCTGTGCCTCGAGGACGCGCTCGAGAAGAGTGGAGCCAGACCGGCCGAAACCACCGATGTACAGCACCGCAGGCATACCCTGTGGGAATGATCGAGAGGGGTGAAGCCTGTCTGCCATTATCGCCGTCCGATTCGAAACGCAATCTCGTGCAGTCGCCGCTCGTCGCGGTATGCGTCTCACAGACTAGTCCGTCGTCCCGCTAGACTGCATTCGACCGCACGGCATGGGAAGTCGTGGGCCACTGGGGAGTCGCAGTGATGCGACGGCAAGGAGTATCGATGATGCCCAAAGACGCGCTGATGCGCCTACGTCCGCTCGCACTGAAGGCGATTGATTCAACGGCATCTGCTACAGCCCCTCTGCGTATGCTGCCCTCCTTTCTCATCGTCGGCGGCCAACGCTGTGGCACGACCTCGCTCTTCAAGACGCTCGCTCAGCATCGGTCGGTCGCCCGTCCTTTCGCCCTCAAGGGGGTGCACTACTTCGATACCCATTTCGATCACACTTTTAATTGGTACCGCGGGCATTTCCCTCTCCGCCTGACCTCTCGGCTCAAGCGTCTCGCCGGTCCCGCACCCACCACCGGCGAATCGAGCCCGTTCTACGGGTTTCACCCGCTGGCGCCTCAGCGAATCGCCGAGGCGCTTCCCGGAGTGCGTCTCATCCTCTTGATGCGCGACCCCGTGACGCGAGCGTACTCGGCGCACAGCCACGAGAAGGCACGGGGGTTTGAGGACCAGGACTTCATCACGGCCATCGAACTCGAACAGCAGCGCATCGCGGGCGAGCGCGAGCGAATGATCGAGGACCCCTCCTACGTCAGTTTCTCTTTGCAGCACCATGCGTATATGTCGCGCGGCAGGTACATCGAGCAGATCCAGGCGCTGGAGGCCGCGGTCGGTCGGGACCATCTGCACCTCGTCGATTCGCACGAGTTCTTCACCGATCCCGAGTCGACCTTCGCTGACATCCTTCGATTTCTTTCACTCACCCCGCATTCCGGCATCAAGTTCGAGCGGCACAATGCGCGCGAGCGCAACCCGCTCGACGGCCACCTCCGTGAAGACCTGCTCGCGCGGTTCGAGGAGACGGATCAGCGTCTGAGCCAATGGTGGGGGCGAGCGCCCTCGTGGAGACGGTGACCGCGAGATGGTCACGACATCCCCGAGACGCGCAACGGGCACCCGAGATGTCGCGAGGGGCGGTCTTGCCAATCTGATCGGAGCGGGATACGCGGGCGTGGCTTCATTCGCCACAACGGCAATCGTCACGCGAATTGCCACGCCGGAGGACGCCGGTGTGTACTTCGCCGCGATATCGGTCTTGCTTATCGCGGTCTCGATGCTTGAACTCGGTGTCCCCGTCGGGAACGTGTACTTCATCTCGCGGTATCGGAGCCTTGGACGAACGAACGCCCTGCGGAAGGTCCTCGTTGCGGGCAGCAGCCCGCTGCTGGGTTTCTGCGCAATCGCCCTGACCCTCGCCGTCATCTTCCGGGAACAGCTGGGAAACGCCATATTCGGGCGCAACGTCGATGCCGCCGGGACTGTCATCCTGATCCTGTGCCTCGGCGCCATCGCGGCCATCATCGCGGATAGCACGCTCGGCGCCACTCGGGGCTTCGGTGTGATGCGAACGACGGTCGTCGCCGACAAGTTCGTGAATCCGACGATTCAGCTCCTCGCACTGATCGTTCTATGGAGCGTCGGCATGACAGGCGGTCCGGAGCTGATCGGGACGCGAGTCCTGGCATTCGCCGCCGTTGCCGGCATTTCGATCCCCTGGCTGCTGAAGCTCGTACGGAAATCCTCGATGCCTTCAGGCCAGACCTTTCGCCAGAGCTGGGTTCCAGAAGCGTCCATGTTTCGTGAATACTGGGCGTTCGCCGGACCTCGTTCGCTCGGCCAGATCGCTCAGGTGGCGATCCAACGCGTCGATATCGTCCTCATCGGACTCTGGCTGGGCCCGGCGGAAGCGGCTGTATACGCCGCAGCCACACGCTTTCTCATCTTCGGCCAGCTCACGGCTGCGGCCATCGGAACGGCGGTGCAGCCCCGGATCAGCGCGCTCGCGTCACGACGCGAACGATCGCAGTTGCAGGACCTGTATCGAGTCTCGACGAGCTGGGTGGTGCTCGCCACGTGGCCCCTGTACCTCACGTTCATCCTCGAAGCGCCTACGCTGATGCTCGTGTTCGGTGACGACTACTCGCGCGGTGCGATTCTGCTGCAACTGCTGTCAGCGGCGATGCTGGTCGCCACGGCATGCGGCGCAGTGGATGCAGTTCTTCTGATGGCCGGGAAATCCACCTGGACCATGTACAACGCCTGGTTCGCGTTGGCCGTAAACCTGGCTCTGAACATCTGGCTGATCCCGCAGCTGGGTATTGTCGGGGCGGCCGTGGCCTGGGTCGCAGCGATCTGCGCGAACAATCTGGTCCCGCTCGTGCAGGCGAAGATCGGAATCGGGGTTCATCCCTTCGGTCGGTCTTCGATGCTCGCCATGCTCTCAGCCACGACCCTTTTCGGCGTCCTGCCGTGGCTGGTCAAGTCCGCGGGAGGTGGTCCGATCGGCGCCGTGGTCACCTTGGTTCTTGCTGCAGTGGTATACAGCCTCATGTTGTGGAGGTGGCGGGCTCTGATCGAACTGGACGGTCTCCTGCGTCGCAGAAGACCGTCCAGTCGGGGGCGGGGAGAGTTCTAAATCAGCCTTGGACGAGAGCCCGCCAAGCAGCCACCGAAGACGTGTCGCGTAGGCGGAAGTCATTCTGACCACTCGGCCCGACGGCATCGAAGTAGGAGACGAACAGCGCCTCGTTGTCGCGCAGATATGAGCCCAGGTCACGCAACCAGGCTGCGCGCGCAGTGCCCGTGTCCGACCCCATAAGAACGGACCCCGTCTCAGCGATTCCGAACGGCTTGCCCTCCGCTTTGGACTTCGCGATGACACTCCCGAAAATCGCCTCCGGGTCCTTGTAGCCCGTGTTGTTCTTCCAGGGGTTGTAGGGGTCCCAGGCGAGCACGTCGATGGCCGCCGAGCCCGGATAGTAATCGTCGAAGTCTCGATTCGATTTGGGATCGAGCGTCCACGACATCAGGATCAGCGTTGCGTGAAGATTCGACCGGCAGGTCTCGTCAGCGATGGATGAGATCCGCTGCCATGCTGCACGGTAGTCCGCTGAGGTGATCTCACCACGCGCCACGTCGTCCTCGGGCTCGTGGAAGTAGGTCCAGTAGACCTGCACATTGGTCGGGGCGCTCTGGAACCAGGACCGCAGCCGACTGTCATACGCGCCCGACAACACGTCCTTGGGCGCGATCTTGAACGAGATCGACAGATCCGAACTGGGGGCGACCTTGGTCACGTTCCAGTTCGGCGCGCCGCGCTGAAACACCCGCACAACGTCAGGGGTGCCGTAGGCCTGCACCGCACGGTTCCACCCCTCCTGCATCGATGACCCATCGGAGGTGCCAAGGCTCACCCCGAAGCGCGTGTCGCCCAGCGGAGGCTTCGCCGCGCACTCACCGACGGTGGGGTTCTCCTGGGGGGCGTCGACGGCGACCGACTTGAGCGAGACGGAGTCCACGTAGAGCTGGTCCCCCTTGGCGGTACCGGCGAATACGACGTTCAGATCCAGGGCTACGCCACTGCGCTGAACGGTGAAGTCCATCGTGAGCTGAGTCCACTCGCCGTTCACAGGCCGGGACTCGGTCTTGTGGGCTTCAGCTGAGCCGTCCGCAACCTCCCTCGCCCTGATCTGCGCAGTCACCTCTCTGCTGGCCTTCACCCAAGCGGTCATGCGGTATTTTGCTCCACGCTCAGCCGCTGAGACGGTGTTCTTCGAGTCGTTCAGCACGGTGATGCCAGGTGAGCCGGCATCTATGCGTGCGGACTTCCCGTCGGAGCGCGAGACGGTGCTGGCGGTGAGTCGATCCGACGAGAGGTTCGTACGCCAATTCTGTACGCCGGCCGAGAAATGGGCATTGACGACCAATTCATCGGCAGGCGTGGCGGCGCTCGCGCTTTCAGCAGTGGCGGCACCCGCGGTGACGACGGATGCTATTGCGACGGCCGCGATCAACAGCCGCGAGGCCAACCGGTGTCTGATGGTTTTCGGGTAAGAGAGGGGCATGTAAAACTTCCTGTTGAGGCGCACCGTAGCCCCTCACTGGACCACAGGACACGCCTATCGTAACTTAATCGTGATTTCTCCCCGCAGGGACCTTAGTCCACGCAGCTGAGAGATCCAAATCCTCGCCACCCAGCCATGGCCACCTTCGCGACCATGACTGCTCGCTGTGCCGAGCGATTCCGATCTAGACGAACCTCTTCAGCACACCTCGCTGCTCGAGCAACCGCACGACGCCCCGAATGCAGTCCTCAACACTGCTCTCTGCAGTGTTGAGCTCCAGATCCGCGTCTTCAGGGATCTCGTAGGGCGACCCAATACCCGTGAAATCTGTGATCAGGCCCGACCGAGCCTTCTCATACAGCCCTTTCCTGTCCCGTTCCTCCGCGACGGCGAGCGGAGTAGACACGTAGACGACGATGAATGGCGACCGCGGCTCGACGGCATCACGCATGGCTGCGCGTGACGCGGCGAACGGCGCGATGGGCGCACACACTGCTAGGCCGCCGACCTCCGCGACGCGGGCCGCCACCCAAGCGATCCTGCGAAGGTTGCGGTCTCGGTCCGCTGGGCCAAATCCGAGTTCCCCCGCAAGCTCGCGGCGAACATCATCCCCATCGAGCAGGACGGCAGATCGCGTCGTGAACGCGTGGAGGTATTCCACCAGTGCCCGGGCGAGCGTCGATTTACCTGCACCCGAAAGTCCGGTGAAAAGCACCACAGCGCCCTCGCTCGTGACCACAGGCCGCCGTCTGTCGATCACATCGGCCGCACCCAGACGGGTGACGACCTCTGCCGCGACGTCAGCGTGTCCTCCCAAATCGACTTCTGGCACGAAGAGAACACGTGTGTCAGGTGAATCCGCAACACTCGCGGTGAGCAGCTGAATCCCGGCCGCCGTAGTGCGATCGTCTGATTCCCCCACATACGTCAAGGCGACGGGGCCCCCGCGTGCGGCGCTGCGAACCGCCGACAGATCGGAATCTTCGGGGAGCCCAGAGAAGAGTCCGACCGTGCAGCCCGTCAGGTCGGTGTGGACGGTCGGACGGAGCCGACGAGCGTATCCGTGCTCGGGAGGCTGCAGTCGGCTGACCGGCCCCTCGATCCATCGGGTGCCTGCATCCGCTTCACGTACGCGCTCGATGTGGCATACCGCAAGAGGGGTACGGTCGGGGTCGTGAATGACCAGCTGCTGACCGGGCACCACGTGCGTGGCAATGCACAGCTCCGCCGTCAGCCCGGCCTCACTGTTTCGGTCTGTCGGCAACGAGTAGCCGGCTAATGGGTCGAGGATTCCCGAAAGAATCAGCTCCAGTCCATCGAGCGCGCGGCCGGACAGGACCACATTCGGCGAGTCGGCCGTCACGGCCCCACCTCTGGAGCTTCGAGCGGCGCGGATTTCTGGGCGAGCCGTTGACGCTTTTCGACGCTCGCCAGAGCGGGGAAGCCATGCCGGCGCCGGATGCTCATCCACACCAGAGGCCCTCCGAGCAGCGCGGCGAGGAGGATGATCGCGGTCTCAACGTTGCCTACTCCTAGCAGCTTCAAGCCGGACGCGAGCAAAACGAAGGCGAGGGCGCGACGGATGAAGCCTCCCGGCAACCGCGAAGACAGCTGAGCGCCGATGAATGCACCGGGCACACTGCCGATGATCAGCGGCAGTGAGATTCCCAGGTCAAGCTCGCCGAAGATCGCATGGCTGATAGCTGCAGATATGACCAGCGGAACCGCCTGCACCAGGTCAGTACCCACGAGCTGGCTCGCCTTCAGTCCCGCGTACATCATCATCAGCCCGATGATGATCAGAGACCCGGAACCGACCGACGTCATACCAACGATCAGTCCGCCGACGACACCCAGCAGAATGGTCGGCACAATCTTGACCTCCACCTCAGGGCGATCCTGAGGCAGAGGAGCACCACGGCCGTCGCGCGATTTCGCGCGTTCGATCAATCTCATGTACGCGCGAACCATCAACATGGTGGCGGTGAAGAGGATGGCCGCTCCGAGCGCGTACTTGACCACATGCTGGACCTGCTCCCCATCGCCCAGCGCCTTGAGAACCAGCACGCCCACAAAAGCTGCGGGAACCGAGCCGATGCAGAGAAGGCCGACCAGCCGGAGGTTGACCGTCCCCCGGCGAAGATGGACGAACGAGCCCACAGGCTTCATCACGGCACTCGCGACCAGATCGCTCGAGACCGCAGCCAGCGGTGAAACTCCGAAAAAGAGCACGAGCATAGGCGTCATGAGGGCACCTCCGCCCATCCCAGTCAGTCCGACCACGATCCCCACAGCAAAGGCACCCCAGACAAGCCCCAAGTCCATGGATCGTATTGTTGCACACGCCTTATCGCGCCTGCACTCGGGATTTTGCAAGCCGCATGCGGGTTGTGAGAAATGGATGTACCTTCGCTCATAACCGACAATGAGGTCCTCGGCGCGTTCCTGCCGGTACGCTTCCGCGTTGCTCATGTATCGCTCTCGACAGCCAGAACTCGGATGAAGAAGATGCTCAACGATCGCTCGGCGGACTCCGCACCCACGCATCCACCCGAAGGCCCTGTGCTCGTCACCGGAATGCCGCGTTCTGGCACGACATGGCTGGCACGCCTGCTGGCTAGCGCGCCCGGCTGCGCTCTCACCGGGCGCGAGCCGATGAACCCGCGCGGCCGGCAGTACGCTCTGGGCGGGACGCTGTCCGGCTGGACGAGGCTCTCATCGCCGAACCGACGGCAGCGAGTGGCGTTGAAAACGAGCTACCTGGGTATCAATCCGTGGGTCTTCAGCCGATACGGCTACCGACAGTGGGCAGCGGCGTTGCCGAACACGCGGGTGATCGTCAAGGACCCATTCGCCATGCTGTCCATGCCGGTGATTCACAGCGTGACCCGCGCAACCGCCGTGGTCCTGTTCCGGCATCCCGGCGCCGCGCTCACCAGCTACCGTCGAATGGGCTGGACACCGGACAGCGCTGAGCTCGCGCCCATCGCCCAACACTTCGCGGCTGACCATGAAGAGTTTCCCGGACTCGCTGATGCGCCATCTTCGCCAACCAGTGATGTCCAGGCAATGGCCTGGTTCTGGAACACGCTTTACGGGGTAGCGCTTTACGACGCGGCCGAGCTTGGCAGGAATGTCATCATCGTGGCGCATGAGGACATCGCCGCCGGAGGGACAAGCTTCGGCGAGCGGCTCTTCGCGGAGCTGGGTCTGGCCTGGGACGAGAAGGTCGCCCGCAAGCTGCTGCTTGACGGCGACACCTCCAAGACGCGCCCGAATGCCCTGCACAATTTCGATCGCAGCCCCGCCAAAGTCGCGCACGATTGGCAATCCAGAATCGCGCACGATGAGAGAACCGAGCTGGAAAGGCTGACCGGGCATGTGTACGGACGGCTACTTGAGCGCTCGTTGCGGCTCTGAAGAGGCCTCAGAGCGTCGTCAGAACGGACGCATCGCGGCGGGCTCTCGCCCTCGGCGGAATCGTCCGATATGGTGTGGCGTGGGGAGGGCGCTTGCCGCTCGTGGCCGCAGGCCACCGGGAGTCGAGCGTGTCACGCGACGATTGCGTCAGCGTGCGCGTTCTGGGTGACTCCTGCGTTTGGGGAGACAAAGGAATATCTGGGGAAATGGACGACACCGCTATCGCTGCGTCGCTCGCCGAGGGGGCGGGCAGGCTGCTGCGAGAAGTGCAACAACAGGCATCGCCGGAGGAACTGGGTTCCGCGGATCTGAAAGACCGCGGCGACCGGATCAGCCAAAGATACTTGGATCGAGAGCTGACCGAGAACAGGGCTGCCGACGCAGTCCTTTCCGAGGAGGCGCCCGACGACGCCGGCCGTCTCGACGCGTCGAGAGTGTGGATCATCGATCCGCTCGACGGCACCCGAGAGTTCTCGGAGGGGCGTGACGATTGGGCTGTGCACGTTGCGCTCTGGGAAGACGGCGAGCTCGCCGCTGGAGCAGTCGCGTTGCCCGGCCTGGGCGAGACTCTCGATACCGGGATGCCGGCCAAGACCTGGTCGCGCCCTGATCGCATCCGGCTTGCCGTCTCGCGGAGTCGGGCGACACCACTGGTGTCCGCGCTCGCGGAAGCGCTCGACGCCGAACTCATACCGATGGGTTCGGCCGGCTACAAGGCATGTGCGGTGATCCGCGGCGAAGTGGACGCGTACGTGCACACCGGAGGGCAGTACGAGTGGGATTCAGCCGCGCCGGTCGCGGTCGCCCGCGCCGCAGGACTGTTCACCTCCCGAGTCGACGGCAGCGCTCTCGAGTACAACAACGCCAACCCGTACCTACCTGACCTCGTCGTCTGCAACCCGCTCCTCGCTGATGAGGTGCTGCGGGCTGTCGGCGCGCTGAACGAAAGGGCACTGTGATGATGGAAACCGTCGAGGCACGCAGATACGGCCTCACCCATCTGGACTATCTCGAGGCCGAAGCCATTTTCATCATCCGCGAGATCGTTGCTGAGAACGAGGCTCCCGGCATGCTGTTCTCGGGCGGCAAGGACTCTGCCGTGATGCTGCATCTCGCCGCGAAGGCCTTCGCGCCGGCATCCGTCCCCTTTCCGGTCGTGCACATCGATACCGGCCACAACTTCGATGAGGTCCTCGATTTCCGCGATCGGCGCGTCGAGCAGCTCGGCGTGCGTCTGATCGTCGGTTCCGTCCCTGATGCCATCGAGAAGGGTCTTGTGAGAGAAGAGCCGAACGGCTCTCGCAACCGCATTCAGACGCCGGTGCTGCTTCGGACGGCGGAAGAGCACGGCCTCTCAGCGCTGATGGGTGGCGCTCGACGCGACGAGGAGAAAGCTCGCGCGAAGGAGCGTGTCTTCTCGTTCCGCGACGAGTTCGGTCAATGGGATCCGAAGAACCAGCGCCCCGAGTTGTGGTCGCTGTACAACGGCCGCATCCACCCCGGCGAGAGTATCCGCTGCTTCCCGATCTCGAACTGGACCGAGCTCGACATCTGGCACTACATCGCGCGCGAAGGTATCGAGCTGCCTTCGATCTACTACGCGCACGAACGCGATGTGTTCGAGCGCAACTCGATGTACTTCGCCGTCAACCAGCATTGCCAACCCAAGGAAGGCGAAGAGGTCTTCCGTGAGACTGTCCGCTATCGAACGGTAGGCGACGCGACTTTGACAGCAGCCGTGGTGTCGCGCGCTGCGACGCCGGAAGACGTGATCGAAGAGGTCGCCGCCACCCGGATCACTGAGCGAGGCGCCACCCGCGGCGACGACCGTGTGAGCGAGGCAGCGATGGAAGATCGCAAGAAGGAAGGGTACTTCTGATGGACATTCTCCGGATCGCGACGGCCGGGTCGGTCGACGATGGAAAGAGCACGCTCATCGGTCGGCTGCTGTACGACTCGAAGTCGATCTTCACCGATCAGCTCGAGGCGGTAGAGCGCACGAGCGTGCAGCGCGGCGACGACTACACCGACCTCGCCCTTCTCACCGACGGACTGCGCGCCGAGCGAGAGCAGGGCATCACCATCGACGTCGCGTACAGATACTTCTCGACGCCGAGACGCAAGTTCATCATCGCCGACACGCCGGGGCACATCCAGTACACCCGGAACATGGTGACGGGCGCCTCGACCGCAGACCTCGCGATCATCCTCGTCGATGCGCGGAAGGGCCTGCTTGAGCAGAGCCGGCGTCATGCGACCTTGGTGTCGCTGCTGCGCGTGCCGCACGTCGTGCTCGCCATCAACAAGATGGACCTCGTCGATTGGTCGGAGGAGGTGTACAACACGATCCGCGACGAGTTCGTCGACTTCGCTTCCAAACTCGACTTCGCCGACGTCGCGACGATCCCGTTGTCGGCCCTGAAGGGCGACAATGTGGTGGAGCGCTCCACGCATATGGACTGGTATCACGGGGCGTCGCTCCTGCACCACCTGGAGAACGTCTACATCGCCAGTGACCGCAATCTGGTAGACGTTCGCTTCCCTGTCCAATACGTCATCCGTCCGCAGAACGGCAGAGGCGACTATCGGGGCCTCGCGGGACAGATCATCGGTGGAGTTCTCCGCCCCGGTGATGAGGTGGTCGTGCTGCCCAGCGGGCTTCCGTCACGAATCAAGTCGATCGACACAGCCGATGGTGAACTGCAGGAGGCCTACCCTCCGATGTCCGTCACAGTTCGGCTCGAGGATGAGCTCGACATCTCGCGCGGTGACATGATCAGCCGGCCGAACAACCAGCCGACGCCGACTCAGGATCTCGATGCGATGGTCTGCTGGATGGATTCAACTCCCCTCGCGGTCGGCGGAAAGTACGTGATCAAACACACCACACGCTCGGCGAGAGCGATGGTGAAGGACATCATGTACGAGCTGGACATCAATACCCTGCACCGCGATCTGTCGCCCGGGGCGCTTCGTCTGAATTCGATCGGACGCATCAGGCTGCGGACCACTCAACCGCTGATGGCCGATGCGTACCAGCGCAACAGGCAGACCGGTTCATTCATCCTGGTGGACGAGGCGACCAATCACACGGTCGCAGCTGGCGTCATCGCAAGCTGAGCCGCGTCGATCCTGCCTCGTGTTGTCCCTCGGTCTGCAGAAGGCCGCCGGACAACACGAGGCACCGGCGACCTCACGTAACCCTTCGGAACCAGAGCGAACCACACAGGTTTCACCGATAGTGTCGTAGGGCGACGCTGTCACATGCGTCGTTGGCGCGATCCGGCATCCCCAGTGCCCGCGTCAGACGCGGAGTTTCCCCAGAGCTCCGTGTCGGCGGCCCCCGCTGAGTCCCCACTCGCTGGGGCCGCGTCCTTTTCTCTGCTCAGCCCGCCGGCGGAGCGCAGACCCGGTACCGCTCACCTGCGACGAGGGTCTCGGTCTCGCACTGCCCTCCGGTGAGACGAGGCACGTCGCGCATCGCGCGAGCATCGAACAGCCCGACGTGGGCGCCGGACATCACGACGGGCGCGATGGCGGCCCCCCATGGCTGCGCCGCGAGCCACGGGGTGCCCGTGCGCTCGACCCAGTCGCCGATGACATCCGTGTCGGCCCGCTGGGTGGCGAGGGTCTCGCCGCGCGGCTGGAACGTCTGCTGCACGTGCCCGGCGATACCCGCTGTCAGCGTCACGCCGACGATCAGTGTCAGCGCACCCGTGGCGATGCGCTGCGGCATCCGGAGGCGGGCGGCAGCGCCGTGGTCGCTGGCGAGGAGCGAATGAGCGGCCCAGATCGCGACGATCACCAGCACCGGGAAGAAGGCGAGCACGCCCGGCGCCGGATGACGCACCCACAGCGGCGTATGCGACGCGGTCGACCACCACCCGACGAAGGCCAGGGCTCCCACCCCGGCTGCGGTGGCGAGCATGAACGCCTGGCGTTTCAGGCGACCACGACGGCGGATCTCGACGAGCCCCGCGACGATCAGCATCACGACCGCGAACGCGGCCAGCCACGATGCCCACGACGGCACGAACCACGACTCGGACAGCGTGGCGAGCTTCTGCGAGACCGAGGTCGGAGCCACCCGCTGCCCACCACCGAGCAGGAACGCCTTCAGCGCGCGCAGGTGATCGACGAACCCTGAGGCGCCCAGCGACACGAGAGCCCACAGCTCGAAGAGCAGCGTCGGCACACCTGCGAGCAGCAGCGGCAACCAGCCGCGCTTGACGGTCTGCCCGATACGCGCCCACCCGCGCCCCGGCGAACGCGCCCAGATCGCCACGGCGAACGCGGGCAGGGCGAGGAAGGCGATCAGCTTGGCCTGAACGGCGAGGCCGACGAGCAACCCGGCCAGCCACGGACGGCGGCGCACGACCACCAGCGCCCACACGAGCAGCGCAGCGGCGGGGATCTCACCGAGCAGGTCGGCGGGTCCCTGGATCGGCGAGTAGCTGCCCAGTCCGTTGAATGCCAGCGGAACCGCGGCGCCGCTCAGCACCGCCCAGCGGCCGGCGAGGCGCGCGCCGAGCACTGCAAGCCCCGCGATCAGCAGCACCCAGAACGCCACCGGCACCAGCCGCGCGCTGATCACCGGGTCGCCACCGAACAGCAGCATCCCGGCGACCGGAAGCAGAACCGTCGGGCCGGTCGAGATCCGCGTGTCGAACGGCGTGATCATCGATCCGGAGAGCGCGCCGTCGCTGGAGTAGCCCAGACCGGCGAGCAGATTGAGCGGCACCGTGAGGTTGAACGCCTCGTCCTCCCAGAACCGAGCGGTGAGGCTGTGCTGGATCACGATCACGTGGCAGGCCAGCAGCGCCGCCGCGAGAGCCCAGAACGCGATCGTGCGGGCGACCCTCATGCCGACCGGTCACCCGTCACGACCCGGTGCTGCGGGCGGATGCTGCGCAGCGGCGCTCCGTGCTTGAGCGACAGCTGCCATGCCTCGCGCAGCGCCGCGGCCGTGAACTGCCGCAGGCGCGCAGGCGGGATGAGTCCCTTCACTCCCCCGCCCCACATCGTGCCGTTGACCGACGCTCCGCGCCGGGGGATGCTGCGCACCGACAGGTAGCGCACGCGGAGGCCGCTGCGCGCCTCGGCCAGAGAGAAGTGCACGTGCGGCACGAGGGCGTGGCCGGGGAGCGCATCGAGCAGCGGACGCAGCGCTTCCGGGCGATATGCGCGCAGCGGAGTGTTGACGTCGGGAATCCGGCGTCCCGCCGCTGCCGCGATCATCAGACCCACCGCGCCGGTCAGCACGCGCCGATACCAGGCATCCGTGCGGCTGTGCCTTACGCCGTGGACGACGTCGGCGTCGGTGCTCTCGGCAGCGAGGATCAGGCGCGCGAAGTCCGGCCCGATGAACTGACCGTCGCCGTCGACGTGCACGAGCAGGTCGGGTTCGAGTGCCAGACCCGCGCGGTATGCGGCGAGTGCCGTCGGGCCGTGGCCGCGATTGACCGACTGCGGGTGCACGTGAACGTCGTCGATCCCGTCGAGGACCGCGACGGTGGCATCCGTGGAGCGATCATCCGCGACCGCGAACGTCACCCGCTGGACCAGGGGCGAGACATGTTCGCGGATCTCGTCGATGAATCCGCGGATGCCCTCCTCCTCGTTGTAGGCGGGCATCACGATGACGAGATGGGCAACGGTCACACGAGTCCTCACACGCTCAGTGAGCGCGGGCGGTCGCACTCCCTAGTAGCCTAGTGGAGCCATGAAGATACACCCCCGACTGCGTCGGCTCGCCTCTGTCGGGAGTCGCTTCCTCATCGTCGGCGCCATCAGCACCCTCATCGAGATCGGCGTCTTCAACCTGCTCGTCTACGCGATGGGCGTCGATGTCGTGTGGGCGAAGATCATCGCCTCTCTCGTCGCGCTGGTGAACGCGTACATCGGCAACCGCGAGTGGACCTTCAAGCACCGCGACCGTCGCGGTCGCGTGAACGAGCTGGTGCTGTTCGTGCTGGTCAACGCCGCCTGCACCGGCCTCGGGGCGCTGCTGCTCTGGCTCGGCGTGCAGATGGTCAGCACGGTGCTCGACCGGCCTGCGGGGCCGATCGCTGTCAATATCGTCAACCTGACGAGCATCGTGATCGTCGTGCTGGTGCGCTTCGCGCTGTATCACGGCGTGGTATTCCGTCCGGCGAGGGGCGCAGTCGCCGGCTCCTGACGCGGAAGCGCCCGCGGACGCACGAAGGCGGCCACCCGCAGGTGACCGCCTTCTTCGACTGATTCGCGCTCAGAGCGCGAGATGCCGTCGCACCGTCTCGGCGAGCGACTCGGCGTGGGAGTTCGCGGTCTCGGCATCCGCCGCCTCGACCATCACACGCACGAGCGGCTCGGTGCCCGACTTGCGCAGCAGCACCCGACCGGTGGAGCCCAGCTGGGACTCGACGTCCTTCACGGCCGCCTGCACGCCGGCGTGATCCGAGACGGCGTCCTTGTCGACGTCCTTCACGTTGATCATCACCTGCGGGTAGACGGTCATGATCGACGCGAGCTCGGCGATCGACTTCTTCTGACGCGCCATCTCGGCGACCAGGTGGAGCCCCGTGAGCAGGCCGTCGCCGGTGGTGGCGAACTCGCTCATGATCACGTGACCCGACTGCTCGCCGCCGAGCGAATAGCCGCCCGCGGTCATGTCCTCGAGCACGTAGCGGTCGCCGACCGCGGTCTGACGCACGGTGATGCCCTGCTCGCGCATGGCGACGTGCAGACCGAGGTTGCTCATCACCGTGGCGACCAGGGTGTCGTCGACCAGCTTGCCGCGGCTCTTCATCGCCACCGCGAGGATCGCCATGATCTGGTCGCCGTCGATGACGTT